>CARFEX010000008.1 GCA_948971535.1 uncultured Eubacteriales bacterium
AATCCAGATGCATCAAACTCTATTTCGTTCTGATATTTAAATTTAATTTTACAAGTAAAATTATTTTCACTATTATTTATCGCTTTTGATAAATCAGCTAATATCGAAAAGATTATTTTTATTGTAGTATCTTTATCTTCTTTCGAAGGAGGTATTATGTCCAATACATGACAATCTACTTCCTCTCCACAAAACATTGCATTTTCTATACTATAAAATTTCTTATCATATACCCCATAGTCAAAGCATTTTAAGTCAACAGTATAAATATTCGTTCCTGCAGAAAATACTCTGCTACTATTATCCTCATTTACTAAATAATAATTCTTTCCTGCTATAGATTTCATTTTTGAATCGTCTGCAGTCTTTGTGTTTCTAGTATTTGATTTTTTATTATATATTGTGTCTTTATTCAATTTAGAATCAAGAGTTTTTTCAGTCAAATATCCTTTTTCCATTTGTTCGATTAAAGACGTATATTGGGGCTTATCTTTCATATTAAGATATAATAATTCTTGCCTAAATGCCAATCCAGCTATACCAAAAGTATATCCTCCACATTCAGCAGCAAAATTAACATAATATTGATAAGGCAATTTGAACAAATAGTTCACTCCTATACCATATTTATCAACTGCCATTTGATTTATTTCTTTGGCTGGATCAAAAGTTATATCATACTTTGAGTTTACTTTATCATTTTCAAAATATACTCTTCCCATATTAGGCAAGAACATAATATCAAAATTCTTATTAGTATGATCATGACCATCACCTGATCCATTGGCTGTTGCTGCATAATCGTTTATACCAGTATATGCATCTTCTTTGCTAAATTTATCTGAAAGTCTTATTTTATAATTAGTTACTCGCAATGTATCGTCGTTATCCTTAGGCGAACGATTATCAGTATCATCTTGTTGTAATGCTAAAACATTATCATTAAAATTACCCAACTCATAAGTTCCTAAATCCTGAGGTTCATTAAACATAAATCCATTGTTATTCACTTTAGCAACAGAGTCATTATTACTGCACTCTATACTTCCAACATAACCTATTCCAAAAGCTTGAACATTTTTTGTACCTATCAATGAGAATGTAACTTTAAAATGTTGAATTAAATTATCAGACTTAAGGTGTACATCATGTTTTCCAACTTTCATATGTGTGGTCTTTTTACCAATAAAAGTATACTTATCTGAAGCACCTGTTACAGCTTCACTTGTAACTTCTACACCAGGATTAACACCTAAAGCTTCGATTGAGCCTTCGTTAAAACAGTTTTCAATTGAACCTGAGACTCCTTTGCCTATTATTCCACCAGCATAGGAAACTTTTCCATTACCAACTGATTTATTTCCTGCTTTTACAATGCCTGAATTGTAAGAGTCTCTTATAGAAAGTCCACCTTCACTTCTACCTACAAGTCCACCCGAATAGTAATATTTGCTTTCATTTGTTGTATAGCCTGAAATTACTGACCCTGCATTATATGAATTTGTAATGATAATATCTGAAGTATTCTGAGATGGCACATATCCGATAAGTCCACCAGCTATATTACCATCGTTAGTTCCTTCATTATCGATATTGCCATAATTTGCACAGTATGATAGTGTAACACTTCCTGTTGCATATCCAATAAATCCACCAATATACTCTGTCGCACCTTTTACATGAATCATGTTTGTGATTGCGCTCATTGTATTGCCACTTCCAGAAACCATATTAACAATTCCGCCACCTCCGCCACCATTAGTAACATTGTTTCTAAATCCAGAGAATGTCATATTTGATAATGTTACATTACCTGTTATAGAAGTCGCAAGTGATGGGCCTTGTAAATCTCCGTCATTATTGTCATTTGTTACACGCAAGTTTCTAATAATTTTCTTATTATTTTCATCGTTTCCTTTCAAAGATTTAAACAATGTTGTTTGGAAGTTATGGATAGTTTTTCCATTTCCGTCCAGTTCGTTTGCGCCGAGAGAAAGAGTTGTTCCTTTATTCAATGCTGTTCTTAAATAATCAATATCATTTAAAAGAACATAGTTTGAGTATTTTGCACCTGACGTTCCAATCATTTTATTGAATACTGATGCATTAGGAATTCCGTAAGAATAATCACTTTGATTATTGTCTTTTACTTTATAAGTATCTTCTACTGAAAGTTGAGTGTAAATATATTCAGTCACACCACGAGTTTTATCGCTGTTAGTTTCATCTTCCACTCTACTATATAGTGAAGATGGAGCTAGGTACTTAAACATATATCTAACTGGATAGCCATAGTTGAAGAGATTATTTTCTTGTTTCCAACCATTGTTACTAATTACTTTTGATATTTCACTAAATGCTTTTCCGTTACCAACATTTACACCTTCTACTGCACTATTGTCATAACAAGAATTTTTTAATTTAGCACTTCCAAATACTGTAAGACTGTTTTTATCAGCATGACTAATATCTTTATCTGCTGTAGTATGGTCATTCCAGTCTAGGCTTGTGTAAGTATAACTGTTCTTGATATTAAATGCACCTTGAGAAAATGCTGAAAGGTTTGCATCTATATATGATGTTACTCTTCCGCCAGCAAAGCTATTATAAATATCTACATTGCCAGAAGTTTTTGTTCCTACAAATGCTGATGCTGTACCTTTATCACCTTCCCAAGCCTTTGTAGTAGAATCTTGAGTTTGTCCGCCTGCTCTATAGAGAATATTTGCTACAGAGTAACTATTGCGAACAGTTGCATTGCCATCAAAGTTTGCTACAAGTCCTGCTACATTTGATGTTATATTTTCGCCTGTTACATTTTCAACTTCAATATTTCCACTAATACCTACTGCGTAGATGTGTCCGCCTGAAACTGTGCCAACAAGTCCGCCTACATTTTGATTAACTTCTTCATTTACAACTGCTGTCATATTAACTGCCAAGTTGAGTGATGAAACATAGGAATATCCACTTATTTTTTCAATAAAGCTTGATTCCAAGTTTTCAGCTGTTACACTATGGCTATCACCGATGATAGCTATATTTTTTAATTCTATTTGTGATAAGCTTGAATTAGCTAAACTTAAGTCACTACTAAATACCGCATAAAACACACCATTTTCTGGGTATTTGATGATTTTATCATTAAGCTTAAGTGTTTTATTTTCTTCATTATCGTCCTTTTTGTATTCAAATTGAGATGAAGTATTAATGTACTCTGGGCTAAGTTTGTGTCCAGTGTCAAAAGTACCACCAACTGCGCTTTTGATTTTTTCTATCATCTTATATTCGCTAACACTTTCTTCTGAAATATCTTTATAGCCTTTTGAATAATAACCTATATAAGCTGAAGCATAGCCTACATCAGTAGCAAAGTCATCTGAACAAAGTGCTACCCCATGGTTATAATAGTTGTTAGCTTTGTTTATAAGTTCAGATGCGTTTGCCTTTGTGCCAAACATAGCATTTATATCGCCATCATCTTGAACTACTTGTTTTGAATTAAATGTAACTAAACTATAATTGTTTGTTATTGTAGAATTGTTTGGAGAATCAGTACTGATATTATCAGGACTATTTAAGAGTCCAAAAACACCACCAAAGGTTATTGCAGCAGTTATATTATCAGCAACATAAACATCACCATAGTTATAGTTATCTTGAATAATTAATTTTGTATCAACGCAATTAATATAACCGATTGTTCCACCAATATAAGTTTTACCATTAAGAACTCTTATTGTTCCGCCAAAAGCTGTTTTTTGAATATTGATATTTGTATCAGAATAACCTATAATTCCTCCCAAGTAAGCTGTAGTTGTATTAGAGAAGATATGACCTGTATACTTAATTAAGTTACCTATATTGTCTACACCTTCAACACTTGCCGTTTTACTCTTTCCAACAAGACCTCCGATATACATTACATCTTCTTGTGTAGTCGTAGCTCTACTACTTTTTAAAGTTTCAACATAATATGAATCTGTTACATTAAAGTTTCCGCTAATAGATATATTATTTTCTGATTGGCCTACAAGTCCACCAACATAGGCATTTTTGGTTGCAAATACATGAAGATTGATGTTATCTTGACTTTCAGGTCTAGTAAAATCGGTTAATATTTTTGAAATATTTGCACTTAAAGTTTTACCAATTAAGCCACCATAGTAAACACTTTCTGAAACTATTATTTTATCAGTGTCTGACAAGAAGGTAGGGTTAACTTTTAAATTATCTAAATTTAACACTCCTTTTTCTCTTTCTGAAGAATATACTTCGGAACCTTTTGTCATTGTATTATAAGCTTTTATATCAATCACAGAAACAGAATTTTTTGACTCGCCAACAAGACCACCAAAATACAGGTTTTTCATATTGGCACCATCGACTTCTGCTATATGAAGATTGTTTTTAACTAAAGCTCCTGACTGACTGCTCATCAAACTTACATTTGACACATGATTATTTTCGCCGTCAACTCCTATAGTTCCAATAAGTCCACCAATGCAAATGTTGGAAGAAGTATTGTTTGAAATTTCAATATTATTTTTAGTGTTTGTTCCGATATTTGAAATAACTTCACTACCATTGAAAGTACCTATCATTCCACCAAGCACAATATTTTCAAATCCTCCTGAAACAGCCATTTTATAGTTGCCTGTATCATTGAGCATAACTCTGAAAGCTTGTGGTGCTGTGTTTGAAGTACTATCACCTCTACTTTCAACCAATCCAAAATAAGCACCTGCATTTAATTTTCCGCATTCGTTTGGATTATTAGCTATATTAAATATTGTTGTACCTTCTTTGAAATCAAAGTTAATATTTGAAACATTGGTTTTGTGAATAGTGCTTGTTTGTTCTGCATGACCTGCTATCAAACCAACATTCATTGAAGTTTCATTATCGCTATCTCGATTTTCTGAATTATTTGTTGTTCCACCTACTCCTTGACCATTAATAGTAAGAAGTGTAGTGCTGACATCAGAAGATATTGTAATGCCTTCAACATTTGTATTTTGCATAGTAGAAGCTAAAATACCAAAATTATTTCCAGTTTGACCAGAACCATTATTTCCTAATTGTAAAGCACCAGTAATATGAATTTTAAGATTTGAGAAATTATTTTCAATAGCTTGGCCATTTACAAATGCACCATTAAAGCCATTGTTTGCTGCAAATAAAGTGTTAGTTTCATTCTTGCTAGGAGCAAACTTAATATTAAGGTTTGTAATATTAGCACCAGCACCTAGATTTTCAAACATTGGTTTGTCTAAAATTAAGCTAATTTTTGAGTTTTCAATTCCTGTTAAAGTACCAGCAAAGTTTGATATATCTAGTTCTTTTCCTCTCAAGTCAACATCTCTAACATCAGTGCTGTCTGGAGACTGCTCATTAACAGCGCCTCTGACTGTAACGTGAACATCAGGATTGTTTTTCATAATCTTGAGAATTGAGTCAATATTGAAAGTATCAAGATAGAGTGTATTATTTTTTAAGTCTGCATAACGAATTGTAGGATAAAGACTATCAAGGTCATGTAACCAATTATCGTTATCCCAAACGTTTGATTTAAGGAAAGCTGACTGAGTATAGTTTCTACCAACCTTAATATCTGTATAAGTATAAGGCGACTGTATTTCAAATACTGGTGATTTATCACCTTCAACTTTGCTATTAAGCCAGTCACTCAAAGCTTTGTCTGGTGTCATATTTGCATAGATTTTGTTCTTTCCTCTCATGTAGTACTGGAATGCACCTATTGTTTCTCTATGAACAGCATCTTGTTGACCATTGTCAGTAAAGCTAAGTTCAGTCATGATATTGAAAGAATAATAATTCTTTCCTTCTTGAGCTCCATTACCATAAGCTCCAATAAATGAAAATACATTGATTTTTTCAGAACTTAAATTGCCTGAGTTAGCATTTTCTGTACCATAAATTCCAAGTTCAATGTCCGAATATGCTCTACCCTCATGATAATTGTAAAGTGAGAAATAGTTGACACTATTTGTAACATAGAACATAACTTCGCTTGGAGTCTCAATAATACCTACTAGTCCACCAGCTGAGTATCTATCGCTAGTATTTATTCTAGCCTTTGCTCTAACATCTCCACTTGAATAAACCTCATTAAGAAGGTATCTTGTAGAAATATTTTTGTCTCCTCCAATATTTACTGTATAAGGATTGATATTCTTGTTATCTATCTTTATTCCACCGATAAGTCCACCAGCAAACTCTGCATCAAGTCCGATGACATTGATATCAGAATATGAATTGAATAGAGCCCCACTGCTAGCAAGACCAACTAATCCGCCAATATACTTTTGAGAATATCTACTAGTTGAACGATATGAGAAGATATCCAATGCGCCTCTCTCTACAGTAGTATTACCTTTTGCATAATACTCACTCAAGTTGCTATTAATACTTGTTTGAATGTCTTTAGTATGAGTTGCAACAAGTTGAGATAATGAGCCAAAAGATTGACCTATAATTCCGCCTGCATAAAGACTAGTCGCAAGGATATATGTGTTATTTGAATTTGAAGTTCCTGATACTTCAAGCTGTGCATCACGAACATGAGTTTTGCTACCAGTTAAGCCAAATAATCCACCTGCAACACCTGCCTGAACAAATATTGAACCAGAAGTTCTTACACTAGTTATGTTAAAGCCAAGTCCTGAAGAAGATTGTGAACTATCTCCTGTTTTAACTTTGCCACTTTGTGTTTGATAATCGATGTTAGAATAATATCCATTGAGCTGTTCTGGTCTAAACATGTCAGCATAACCTATCACAGAACCTGCAAAAGATTGATTTGCTACAAGAGCCATAATTTCATTTATTTGAGTTTGGTTTTTATCTGAAATTAATCCTCTTAGACCGTTGTTCAAAGTATTTCTAAATGAGATAAGACTTTCTGCTGTCAAAGTTGTAGGTTGATATTTGTCTGCGATTATTTTTCCGCCCTCTATACTGATATTTGAAATTTCATTGTTTTTGAATGCAAAACCAATAAGTCCGCCTACCATATTAAGTCCTTCAACTTGTGAGCCATCATTAAATCTTACAGAAACATTTGTGATTATTGAGTCACTCACATATCCAGCCAAAGCTCCAACTACTGAAGCTTTGTTGTTTACTACATTGCTTGCAGTAAGATTTAAATTAAGTATCATTGGAGTTAAAGATGTAGCATGTAAATAATTATTGTATTCATCTTCAATATCCACTTCAAGTTTACTATTTTTTTCAATACTTGAAAATAGTCCATAAGAGAACACCCTTTCTCCACTAGTAATTTCGAGATTTGAAATTGTAAAGCCATTTCCATAAAGTATACCAGTAAATGTTTTTGAAGATGATGGCAACAACAGCTCATCTTCACCCTCACCCAAAAGTTCATGAAGGTCGATATCTGAAACCAAGCGATATACACCTGAAATTTGGTTATTTTTCAAGTATTTTGCAATCGATGTTGATTTTGTTGTACCTGTGACAGCTTTAAATTCTTGAGCATTTCTAATAATAATTGGGTTTACAACAGTACCATAAGCAGAATTGATTTTTCCGCCTTGTATATAAAGTCTTGCATAAGGCAAGTTGTATGTTTCAATGTCTGTTGTTTCATCTTTTTCAATTACATTATAATATCTATGAGAAATTGTTAGCAATTCTGTTTCAACAAGTTTTATGCCTTCTGCGGTCATCTTCCAAATAGACTGATTGTCTTTGTTACTGATAGAGAAACCATAGAAATTGTCTGCTATACTAACATTTTTAAGTTGACCTGCACCTGTATGATAATTTGATTCAGTTGACTGGTCACTATTTTCATTTGTTACAAATTCGCTGTTATAATAATAACAATTTTCATATCTGCCATCTCTAGTCATAAGATTGCCATTAGCATCTACACCAGAGAAGTTCATTTGTGAATATTTTAGGTTTTCTATTTGAGAAGCTGAATAACAGTTTTTAAGTAGGCCGTCATTGATATATACAAAACCTGATGCTAAGAAAGAAGATGTTTCTTCCTCTTGATTTGATATAAGTATATTTGAATAACTATCTTGAATGACACCATTTTCGGTATTACTATATACAAAACCTGCTACAATACCTAATTTTGATTTAATTGAAGAGTCCACTCTAGTATAAGCATCATGACCATCAATATCAAGTTTTACGCCTTCTATATAAGAGGTTATAATTTTCCCAGTATTAGAAAGTGCAAAACCTGCAGTATTTAAACTAGAAAGATTTGATTGATTTTCAATGCCAATATTCTTTGCATGTGATGCTGAAATAGAGCCGTTGTTATTGAGAACAAAGCCACTAATATCGCCTTGGGCTATAACATTAAAGTTTTCATTTTGATACTCACGAGTATAGACAAGATTGCCGTCACGGTCTCTTGTGGTATCTATAATATTAACACTATCGTCACCAACAAATGAGTTTGTTATGCTCGCTCCATTTTCATTATCAAGTACAAATCCTGCAACTCTAGATGTCCATTTTGAGCCTGGTGCTATATATTGAGGTGTTCCTGTACCGATACCTTTTACATAAGTCACCTTAATTCCATACTTAGTATCAGAATTATAAGAACCTTGATTATCAAATGTAACAACTCCACAATTTGTAATAATTCCCGAGTTAGCTATTGCAAAGCCAGCCACATTTATACTTGTATACTCTTCAATGTCAACTAGGATTTGACCTGCTTCAAAAATATTTACAATAATATTTTTTAAAGTAGTATTGCTTTTAACCTTATTAAATAAAGCCAAATTAAGAGTTGTAGTATTTTGAGGGCGTACATTAAAACTCTCTATAGTAATTGAATATCCGTTCCCATCAAAACTATCAATCTTTGTAGTATCAAAAGGTGTATAGTTTGTAAGAACTAGATTGTTCATAAGAATATAGTTTTCGGCTTCCCCTGCCTCTTTTATTGCAAGGAAATCTTCCTCTGTTTTAATAACCTTTGGAGCATCTTCATCGGTATACTCAGTAACATTTACGTTGAACTCTTTTATATAGTCATATATAGTTCCAGCAAGATTTACTACTGTTTTAACTCTCATTCTTATTGGAGCGGCTTCTTCAGTTGTATTAAGCCCTCTAAATACAAGAGGTTTAATATATTCGTCTGAAAGTTCTCCGCCTGAGATAGCCACCTTGTCATAAGGGTTCATATAAGTTTGGTTTTCAGACGCATATATACTATTCCATTGTCCTGACTCTGTGTTATAGAATTCCACTCTGTCACGTAGTGCTATAGGCCTTCCATCTTTGTCACAATTTATAGTATAATTATAAGCTGAATTAGATAGATTTAAGTAACCTTTTGAAGCGAGTTCATCTCTTTTTTCTTCCAAGTCTTTCACTGCATTTATACTCTCACTATCACTAGTATCGTATGAATATACATCTGGCATAAAATTGTAGTTTAAAACAAAAGCTTCTTCAAGTCCTACATGAGTAGTGAAATTATCATCTTCAGAACCAAATATATTGATATTATCTTTGTCTATACGTAAGTCAACAACTCTGACAATAGCTTTTGCTTCTTTCACCTGAGTTACATTGCTTTCTTTCTTTGTTACTTTAACAATAACTTCAAGTGGACTATCATCCTTTGTTTTAGCATTTACATCAGCTTTAAGATAAAATTCATAATATTTTCTAAGTTTATCTTGGTTTTCTACTAATACTGCATTAGACCTTGTTATACCATCTTCAGCATTTTCAATAGTGACATTTGATAAGTCAACTTGCTCATTGGCATCAATAACTATCTGCACTTTTGCTGTTTCACCTTTAGCGATAAAGGTATCTGTCAAACCATTTACTGTAACTTGTGCATTTTGTAAATAGCTTACCGTTAAATAATAATTTACTGAACCTATAGGCTCTGCCTTGCTATTTGTAAAGAATTTGATAGTAATAACAATATCTTCATTTTTTTCAATAGCTTCATCAGCTGAAATTCTGAAATAAAGATTTCCATTCTGCTTGTTTTTTGTATCAGCCGTTGGAGTTACACGCATATGAGAAATATCTGTTTCTACTGGAGTATCCAAATCTCTAATATATTCAATATCTACTTCATTTTTCGCTTTTACTGCCTTCAAATAGCTTAAACGAAGTGCATTTGGCACACCTGCCCCACTGTAGTCCAAAGTCATATAATCATAGTAAGCAAAGTTTGGATTTACATTTACCTTAAGCACTGAACTTTGCCCAGGCGCAATAGTACTTACATTTCTTTCACTTGTTGTATAGTGAATTGCATTTTCACCGCTTGGATAATAAGAGTCTTTAATTACATAATTGCTTATATCAAGATTAGTGAACTGTTGAGTAGTAAGAGCAAGGTCAAATTCTTCACTGACATTTTCTGTTTGAGTTTTCAATACAACATTATATTCTTGGTCAAAAGAAACTTGAGTTTTGTATTCTTGAGCTACTGAGAAAACAAAGTCATATTCAAAATTGTAAAGATTTGTTTTTTCATCAAACGTTCTCTTCCAATCGGCTTGAACTGAAATTCTTTTACTTTGGTTATATGAATAAGTATAGGTCTGCGAACCACTTTCTGCATCTGAATTTAAGTTTGTGCTTTCATTTGCTTGCAACTTTGTTCCTTCAAAAGTGATTTCTGGAAGTAGTCTGTCATCACTCTTACTTGAAGTCATAACAGCTTTGAGATAACCTGAAGTTGAAGGTGTCATACTAACCTTGTCAGCAGAGCCTACTATTTTAATAGTTCCATCAAAAGGTTCTATAGAAATTTCTTTTGCAAACATTTCTTTAAGTTTTTGGTTTAACTCATCTAGTCCTGAGCTAGTTAAATAAGGAACAGCAGATAGTTTGGTATTAACTGAATTCTGCCCAGCTGAAATAATGACTGTGTTATTTCCGCTTGTTTGATATTCAACTTTTTCACCAACTTGGCTAGAAAGATTTGTTGAATACGAAACTGTTAAATCTCTATTTTCTACAAAGTTAAAAGTATTTGCTTGATTACCAAGAGTTATTCTAGATTTTGAATAGCCATATTCTATAACGCTATCCTTTCCTCTTTGAAGCGGATAGTTTTCTCCAATTTCAATAGTAGTGCCAGCAAATGTGCGATAAGCCTTTAATGATGAAATTGTGTTTAATACTTTTACTGATATAGTTCTATTTTTTGAAAAATCATGTTTAGAATAAACTGAAAGTGTTACTTCGCCAATTCCATTTACCTTTAACTGATTTCCGTTAACAGAAATTACAGAGGCATTATCACTTAAAACAACTATTTTTTCTGAACCTACATTATTGTTTTTAAATAAATCACTTACGTTAATAGTATTAAATCTATCTAATTCAATTTTTTCACTAGAAGATAATGTAGTATTTGTCTGAACATCAAAATAGAAGATTATTGCGGCATCATCACCCAAAGAAAGTGATTTGTATAATTCACTCTTGCCATTATCAAATTTTTCTGAAAGCTCTTGCAAAGCATAAGCATCAATATTTAAAACAGCTTCATCTTGATAAACATCTTTTAAATGTGCATTATCTTTTCCATTGACATATACCTTAAATCCATCGTCACTAGGAAAGAGAAAATCACTATCTTTTTTGTTTAAATAATTTACTTTGTATTCATTGTCTTGATAATAAGCTGTATATGAGCTATTTATTGTTCCAGTTCCATTACCAATAGGGTTTTCTTCATTTACCACAGCGAAGCTTTTGTTTATAGTCACATTTCCAGTGCGAACAGCATCTTCACTTACGATTGCACCTACAATAGCACCTATTTTTGAACCAAATAAAACCTTTGAAGTATTGTCATTTTGTAAAGCATAATTATAAGCAAAAGAGTTTTCAATTCTACTACCTAAATTTGCAAGACCTACAAGTGCACCTACATTGCCTGAACTTGTGAAAGTATTTGTTCCACCTTCAAAAGAATAAAATTCTACACGAGAACTCTTAATTGTTCCATTGTTTATTCCAGCAAGACCGCCAACATCTATACCATTATTGATTTGAAGACCTAGCACTCTAAGGTTTTCTATCTCACCATTGTTTGTTCCAACAGCACCATTTCCTGTAAGTACACTACAACTATAAGAATTATTTTTTACATTAACATCGATTGTAACATTTGAAAGTCTACCATTATTTGTATCTACGATAAAACCTTCACTATTGACATTACCTGCAAAACTGATATCTTTGATTGTACCATTATTAATACTTGCAAAGTTGTTATTGTCAAGAATAACCGTAACATTTTCGTTATACCCCATAATTCCGCCATTAAACTCGTTAAGTTTAACGTAAGTTTCATTAAGGGCGATATTGTTCATTACAACATAATATTTATCTTTTTGAATTGCATTAAATTGATTTGCATTGTATATCCTATAAGCTTGGTCAAAGTTTGCACCATTTGCAACAGTTACTTTTATTTTTACAATTAAATCTTTCAAGTAAACATTTTTTTGACTGTTGTTTACAAAGTAAGCATTGTCCATAAGAATGTCATAGCCAGTTTTGCCATTTTCTACAATTATACCCAATTGACTTAATGCTAATGATTGTTCGTCATTATTTCCGCCAACATAATATTTGATTTCACCGTCATAAATAGCATCTTCTGGTAAAACATAAAGATATCCAGAATTTCCTGCCTTGGCTTTAAGCTGAACAAGACCGTTACTTTCTAATTGTGTAAAAGATAGATAATCGTTTTCAATACCCAAATTGTTAGTTAAATAATATCTGAGTTTGTTATTCTTTGCATTTGTTGGAGTTGTTGAGAATATCAAAACTTTTGGCTCATCTGCGACACCCTCATCGCTAAGTTCAAAATAAATACCATCTTTGTTCTCATTAGACCAAACTACATTTTCTATTCTGTCAGCATTGATTATCTTAATATTAAGTGTGTTTGCTAGATAAAGGTATTTATGGTTTTCATCATACTGATAAGCTATTGTCAAATCTTTTGAAAGGAAAGAGGCTCCTTTTGTATCCTGACCTACAATATCAAATGTCATATAAGTAGGTTGAATATCAATATGTTCAATAGCAAAGCTCTTATCTGCGAAAGTGACTTGCTCTAAATTGTCAGGAGTAAGTTCTTCTCCGCCAAGAATAAATCTAAAATATTTCAAATCTCTGTAAGTAATAGCTTCGCTACCAAAGGTAATTTTTATATTCTTTCTGCATTCGCTTTTATGCTCTTCTGATACTGAGTTATTTGCATATACCTCTACTTGACGAGAAGAAATTGTCCACTCAGAAGGCGCAATATAACTTTCAACGAGAAAATATCTATAAAAAGTTACCTCTTCTGCATTTTCATCAAGACCTGTAAAGCTCACAAGAACAATACTATATCCTTGACTATTTGTTACAAGGCGAGGTTTTTCAGTTTGAGTAAACTGCAAAATTCCGCTTATATCTTTTGCATCTGCTACTATGCTTGCAATAGAGCGATTTTTGAATGCTTGAAGCAATGTTTCATTTACACTGCCATCAGAGTTATAACCATCAAAGTCAAGATATCTAACTGCAATGTCTGCTTGTGCTTGATTTTTTTGTGCATTATCTTTGTTTGTAGAAAGTTTTAAGAAAATATTATAGCCTTTCTTAATCATTAAGTCAGACAATCCGTTTTGAGATAAAGATACCATTTGTAAAAGATTGTCATACATTTTGCCAGTTTCACTTCTCTTTGTTACAGCATTATTTTCGGTAGAGGCATCATAATTAACATTACCTTCTGTAAGAGGAAGGAAAATATTAATTTCAAACTCTTTACTTGTTACGCCATTTTTATGGCAAACTTTATAAGTATCTAGTTTTGTTATTCCTATAGCTTCCCTTTTAAGAGTGTAGTCAAAAGCAACTTTAATTCCCCCCTCTACAACGTCCACAATACGCAATGCTGAGAACTCAACATTATTTGAAGTTGAATTTATATAAAGACCTTCCAAACTTTGTTGACCTTTAACAATAAACTCTTTTGTACCACTATTTGCATTGTTTGAAGCAAGATTTATTTTAGCCTCATCTTTATCAATTTCTAAAGCTGAAACTGATTGATACAAATTGAACAATCCTGTTGTAGAGACTTCTTCGTTATCACATGAATTAAAAACAAGTTTAACATTACTAAGAGGATTTAATTGGCTCCAATTAGTTTTTATATAAATTTCGGTTGCATCAATGTCTTCGGTTGCTACAAAAATAGGTTGTTCTAAGTTAGGCTGTGTAAATCTCAAAGTTGAAAATTTATAGTCGCCCTTCTTTTTGTATTGAATTTGAATTGTATTTTCATCAAATTTTATTTCTTGACCAAGAACATGTGGATACTCAATATGTAATCTATATTTACCTTCGGCTTTGATAACTCCTGCAGGCAAAACTTTAACGTCAAACTTTTCGCCAAGTCCGTTCTCATAGAAAGAATATAAACTTTGAACTTTATCTTCACCAAGCTCACCAAACTGACTTTCAACTTTAAGTTTTTCAACCCTTCTATAAGATGAAACCTTAAAGCTATAGCTAGAAACATTGTAATTGTATTCTTTGTAAGATATTTCAAAATTAGCATTAACAGTTAAATCCGCGTCATCTTTACCTTGTGCTACAAAATACTTGGTATTGCCAATTTGGATACCGTTGCTGAGAATTGAAATTTGTTCTGTTGCAAAGCCATCAAGGGTTTTAACAACTGGCTTAATGTCAAACAAATTCTCAGTTGGAAAACTTAATGCTATTGTCGAAAGTTTTTTGTTTGGTATAATTGTATTTGAAACAAGTTCAATTTCACTACCTTCTTCTAGACTTGCGAAACCTGAAGTACCATTGCCATACACATATTCCATACTCAAACTAGATGTATCAATTTTGTCTATAACATCAAGTTCTATATCAGTGAAAACTTGGTTGTTGAATTTTGAGTATGCTCTAACAGTAACTTTGTTTTGAAGATAAGTATCTTTTATTTCAATTGTTCCATTATCAATAATGACATTATTTCTATCAGTGTCGTCTGCATAATCCCAAACAACATCTGTTCTTTTTGTATTAAGAGTTTTTGTAAATGAAATAAGTTTGTCTTTATCAAGAGTTATTGTCTCGCCTCTAACAGCGAAATCATTTCTCTTTCCATTTATGTCTTTGTTGGTATTTTTTGACATCTGTGTAACTTCACCATGAACATACACTGTCACATTTTCTGTTACACTGCCCTCTTTGGATTTGATAGATACAGTTGCAGTGCCTTCAACTTCCCCAGCAGTAAGCGTGATAATATTTCTTGAAATGACCGAATTGTAAACAGCCTTTACAGAAACAATATCCTCTTGTGAGGAATTGACTACAACTTCTTTACTATCAGAACCAATTACTTCCGCTTCAAAGGAAATGCTATTGTCTTTGTCATCGTCAAGAACAACAATTTCCTGATAGCTATCACCATAAAGTTTTATGCTAACATTGCTACCTCCGCATGCAGAAAGTAATAGCCCACCGAGTGCTATAAAAATTCCAAGGATACCAACAAATATCTTTTTCATTTTTCCTCCTTGTTTAATATTTGCAAATGCCTCAAATAATAAACATAAATTTTACATATTTCGTATCATAATTAATACTTGTAAAAATTATACTTTTTATATATTTTTTTGTCAAATAAAATAATAATTAAATAAAATATAAAAGCGAAATTAAATCAATATTTTTTAATAT
>CARFEX010000009.1 GCA_948971535.1 uncultured Eubacteriales bacterium
AAAATAATAAAAAAGAGAAACTTAACACTGACGGAGTTCTTACTGGTTATCAAATTTTTCTTACAGTGTCAGATATTATAGATGGAGAATATTCATTTGTAATAAAGCCAAAGATTTTTAATTGTCTTATTACTACAACAGAAGATAATGAGGACGGACATATGGGTGGCTTTGATAGTGATTCAGGTTCGTTAAGCCCATTATTGCCAATCCCTTTAACTTATGAAAGTCAACCTCAAACTATAGTTGCAAAAGGGAAGGATATATATAATTTTACTCATTGGTCACTATATTACTTTGACAAAGAAACAAATGATTGGAGTAATAATAAAATAGAAAATTTTGAAGGTTCAACAAATGAGGTTTTGACTATTGAGTTTAAAAAAGAACCATGGACACGAGAATTTAAACTTGTTGCAAACTTCAGTGATGCTGGAGCAATGGAACTTGATTTTAGTTATGCTAATAAAGATGCAGTAAAAAATATTACTATTTCAGGAAAGGAGTATGCAGGGGAAAGTTTAAAGGTAACTGCTTCTTCAACTGATATGTATATGTATGTTACTGTCAATGCTGGTTATGAAATGCTTACAGATAATTTTGTTGATTTTATAAAAAATTATTATGGAGAACTTGATACTTCAAAGGTTCTAGACGATATTAGAAATAATGAAGACGGAACAAAAGTATATGTTTTTAGACTTAATATAGCAAAGATAAATGAAAAAATTTCAGATGAGCAAACTTTTGTTATTCCTCTTGCTTTTAATTTTGTACAAGTAGACGGAGAAAATGACCTAACTTGGCTTTATATAACTTTGCCTGTGGTGGCGGTAGTTTTGGCTGGCGGAATAGTTGCATTAATATTAATTAGACGCAAAAAAGGTAAGGCTATAAAGAAAATAAAATCAAAGAAAGAAAAGTCTATTGATTATAAAGATTATTATTCTTAATTTAACCGAAACAAAAGAACTCACTCTCAAGGGGTGAGTATTTTTGTTTCAATTTTCAAACCCCAGACATTAATATTTTGAATGGAGAATGGTAGAAAAACAGTAACTTTTAAACAGTAAGTTTATTTGCAATAGTATTATCAATTAGCTTAGAGTACTCTGGTGTAAAACCAAGAGGTTTGTAGTTGTTGATAATGTTTACAAGAGTGTTGAAAGATTCTTCACTCATAGCAGGATTAGAACACCAAGCATCGATAGCACTATATTGCTCAACAGCCACCTTAAGTTCTTCTAAAGTTGTACCAATGAAAGATTTTTCAAGTGATTTAGCAACTTCCATAGGGTCTGCAGTAGTAGCAAATTCATAACCTTTTTTAACAGCTCTTAAAAATTTTTCGGCTTGTTCAGGCTTGTTTTTTAGGAAAGAACTCTTTGTAGCGAAACATGTATAAGGGATGTATCCAGAAACATCACCAACTGCAGAAACAATGTGACCACTGCCTTTCTTTTCAATGTTGGTTGCAGTTGGCTCAAATAGAGTGCAAAATTCGGCTTTAGAAGTTTCAAATTCGCTTCCAATCATAGGGAAAGCAACATCTGTACGAAGATTAACTTCGCCTTCAGCCTTGTTATCGCCAATAGTAAGACCAGCCACTTTTTCAATAACATATTGAAGAGTCATAGCAGGAAGTCCGCCAGCACGACCACCAATAATAGTTGAGCCTTTTAACATGTCTAGCTTAAATTCACCTTCGATTTCATCTCGAGAAACAATGAAAGAGCCATCTTTTTGAGTTAATTGACCAAACACAACAGGGTGGTCTTTTGTTGAAGATGAGTAGATTACAGTCTCAGGACCAGCAAGACAAACGTCAGCACTTCCACTTAGAAGAGCAGTCATTGCAGCATCTGAACCAGTAGCGGTTTCAAGAGTAACATTTAAGCCTTCATCTTCAAAATAGCCATTATTAAGAGCTACATAAAGTGGTGCATAAAATATGCTGTGAGTTACTTCGTTAAGTCGCAATCTATTGTCATTTCCGCCACAACCAACAAATATGCTAGCAGTTAAACCGATAATGCAACAAAGTGCGATTAATGTAAATTTTTTTAGTTTAAACATTTTTCCTCCTCACAAAAACATTAATATGAAAGAGAAGGTATTAGTGTTACTTAAAGGCAAAAATTAAGTGTAAATATTGTTTGCTTTTTTTGTTTTATTAATATATAATTAGAGGGTAAAATCAAGGAGAAATAATGGAAAAGAATTATAGTCCAAAAGAATTTGAAAGCGAAATTTATAAAAATTGGATAGATAAAAAATATTTTAAAGCGGAAGTTAATAAAAATAAAATACCATTTTGTATTATCATGCCACCACCAAATGTTACAAGCAATCTTCACATGGGGCATGCCTTTCAGCAGACTATTCAAGATATAATTATAAGACGAAAAAGAATGCAAGGTTATGAGGCTCTTTGGGTTCCAGGAACAGATCATGCAGCTATTTCAACCGAAACAATGATAGTTAAAAAACTCGCAAAAGAGGGTTTAACAAAAGAAATTTTAGGTCGTGAAAAATATGCAGAAGAAGTTGATGCATGGTACAAAAAATATAAAAATACCATTATTGACCAGTTTAAAGCTATGGGTTTTTCTTGTGATTGGGATAGATTGGCTTTTACTATGGATGAGCAAAATAGTAGAGCAGTACGTCATGTCTTTGTACATCTATATAAAAAAGGATGGATATATAAAGGAAAACGTATAGTTAATTGGTGCCCACATTGCAAAACTTCAATCTCAGATGCAGAAGTGGAATTTAAAGAAGTGCCTTCATATTTTTGGCATCTTAAGTATCAAATTGAAGGCACAAATGACTATATCGAACTTGCTACAACTCGCCCTGAAACAATGTTAGGAGACAGTGCAGTAGCAGTCAATCCAAAGGATAAGCGATATAAACATCTCGTAGGCAAAAATGTAATTCTACCACTTGTAAATAAACCAATTCCAGTTGTCGCAGATGACTATGTAGAAATGGATTTCGGTACAGGTGTGGTAAAAATTACACCAGCACATGACCCTAATGACTTTGAGGTTGGACTTCGTCATAACTTAGAAGTAATAAGTATTCTCAACAATGACGGCACAATAAATTCAAATGGAGGAATATATCAAGGCTTAACTCGTGAAGAAGCAAGGGAGAGGATAGTTAAAGACCTAGAAAAGAGTGGTAATCTCGTAAAAATAGAACCTTACTCACACAATGTAGGACATTGTGAAAGATGCAAAACTATAATAGAACCATTAGTTTCAGCACAATGGTGGGTAAATATGCAAGAACTTAAAAAACCAGCAATTAAAGTAGTGGAAGAAGATAAAGTTCATTTTGTAGACGAACAGTACAAAAAAACATACCTTCATTGGATGAAAAATCTAAACGATTGGTGTATATCAAGACAGGTATGGAATGGTCACCGTATACCAGTATTCACATGTGAGGATTGTGGCGAAACAATAGTAGAAATGGATGACCCAAAACTTTGTCCAAACTGCGGAAGCAAAAATCTTGTACAAGACCAAGATACACTCGACACTTGGTTCAGTTCAGCACTTTGGCCACTTTCAACACTTGGTTTTCCTGATAAAAAAGTTGACCTTGAATATTTTTATCCAACTAATGTACTGGTAACAGCACGAGAAATTATCAATCTTTGGGTTGCACGCATGATATTTAGTGGACTTGAATATTATGGAGATATTCCATTTAAAGACGTACTAATAAATGGTATTGTAAAAGATGCTCATGGCAAAAAAATGAGTAAAACACTTGGTAATGGAACAGACCCTCGTGATGTAATAGCAAATTATGGTGTAGATACACTTAGATTTTCACTCTTTGACGGAGTTTCAATAGCATCAGACTCAAGATTTTCTGAAAAGAAAGTTGAACTTAGTAGAAATTTCCTAAATAAAGTTTGGAATGCAAGTAAATATGTTCTCATGCAAATTGAAGGCAAAGAAGTTAAAGCTGTAAATCAAGTGAAACTAAACTTAGCCGATAAGTGGATTTTAAATGAACTAAATATGCTTATTGAAAGCGTGGATAAAAAATTTGAAAAGTATGATATCGGTATGGCAGAATCAGAGCTTTCAGATTTCTTCTGGACAAAGTTCTGTGATTGGTATATAGAACTTTCAAAAACCGATATGCAGGGTGAAAATAGTGAAGCGACAATAGCCACTTTGGCACATGTGCTAACAACACTGCTCAAACTATTACATCCTTTTATCCCATTCATAACCGAAAAAATCTATCTCGAACTACCATATCATGAAGAAAGTATTATGATTTCAGTATGGCCACAAAAGATTGAAAATTATAAAACTGATAGCGAAAATATGGAAAAAGTAATAGCTATAATAAAAGCTATAAGAAATGCAAGAGCAGAGAAAAATCTTCCTGATAATAAAAAGATTAAGGGTGTAATTTTAACCACCGCTAATGATGCACTATATATGCAAAGTGCTGAATATATCAAAAAGTTATCACTGCTAAGCGAACTTGATTTTGTTAAAAATGAAAACGAATTGCCAGCAAATGCTGTAAAACTTGTATTTAATGATTGCAGAGTTGTTCTTCCACTTGATAGTATGGTTGATGCAACAGCTGAAAAAGCTAGAATGGTAAAAGAAATAGAGAAAGTTAAATTTGAAATTGCTAGAAGTGAAAAAATGTTGTCAAACCAAGGCTTTGTAGCAAAAGCACCACAAAGCTTAATAGATAATGAAAAAACTAAATTAGAAAAAAATAAAGCTCTTCTTGAAAAGCTTGAAAATGATATTAAAACTTTATAAAGCTATTTATGTAAGGTAAATTAAAAAAGATGTTCAAAAAATTGAACATCTTTTTTACTTACTAAAATTATAGTTGTAACTATTTATAATATTTAAATTATTCATGTCTTAAAGATTCAACAGGGTCAAGTTTAGCAGCTTTAGATGCAGGGTAAAGCCCAGCCAGTACGCTAATAATTATAGCAATTCCAAGAGCCACAGCAAAGAACCACCATTCATAAGCAATAGGAGCAAAACCAAGTGTCACATTTAAAATTATTGTCAACAATCCGCCAAATAGAAGTGAAAGTGCAATACCTACAATACCACTAAGAAGTCCGATTAAGAAACTTTCAGTTGAAAATATCTTTTTGATATCTCGCTTTCTTGCACCAATACTTTTAAGTACACCAATCTCTCGTGTTCTCTCACTAACACTCATATACATAACAACGAGTATCATAATAAGTGCTACAAACAAGCTTATACCTGAAATTACAGCAAGTGCAATAGAGAAAGTTGACATCATTTCATTAAACATATTAGCCAATTGATTTTCAACAGAACCTGTCAAATCATCTCTTGTAGATAGATAATTGTTGATAATATTTGTTGTGCTTTCAGCATCAGTTTTAATGTATATTGAAGTTGGTTGTATATGTATACCAGCACCATTTTGTTCTAAAGTGCTATCATAAACAAGCTTGTCAAGAAGATTGTAATCTATGTAAGTTACTAAAAATCCGTCAAACATATTAACATCTATTATGCCTGTAATGCGAACTTTTTGTTTCACTTTGACATTTTTAAAATTTACATCAATTTCAACAACTTTGCCAAGAGCTTCATCCATATTTTCCAAGCCCAAAGGTTTTAATATAGCATTTGAAAACATGATTTCTCCAATGCCATTTTCATCAATTTTATCAGTGGATAAATGTCCAGCAAGAAGTTGTTTTTCATCATAATAAGTAGGTGTAGTGTAGAGATAGAAAATACCAGCTTTGTCATCTTCACCTTCGCCAAAAATAACATTCGCTCCATCTTTGCTAAATCCAGAGAACATTTGAAAGCCATAAGAAATATCTTCTTCCTTAACTCTATAATCAAGTTCAGGGTAATGCTCATCCAAATAAGTATTTATGTCAAGTAAAACTTTATCTTTTTCCTCATCTGTAAAAGAACTAGGATTTAAGAAACTTCCCATTCCACCCATAGGGTCATCTGGATTTTTAGCTTCTTTCTTAGCTACTGTAACAATGAGAGGGTTTGAATAAGAATTTGCAAGTGAGTTTATGTAACCAGTGAGTCCAGAACCAAATGCAAGCATGGTTATCATTGCAATAAGTGAAATAGAAACTCCAAAAGCCATTAAAAAGTTTTTAACTCTGCTTGCCCACATGTTGTGAAAAGAAAGCCTTATCGCAGAGAAAAGAGAAAGATGCTTTTCCTTAGTTTTCTTTTCTTTCTTTTTTATTTCAGCATTATCTAACTTGATGTCATCAAAATTCTCTGAATTAGCTTGATTTTTTTCAGTAGATTTCTCTTCAAAAAGTTTAATTTTGTTTTTCTTATATTTTTTGTTTAAATCATCTCTAATAATCTGACCATCTGAAATTTCTACAATTCTAGAAGATATGCTTGCCACTTTTTCAGAGTGGGTAACCATAAGTACAAGTTTACCTTCATCTGCTATGTCTTTAAGTATATCAAGTATTTGCATAGTTGTAGAACTATCCAAAGCTCCTGTTGGTTCATCAGCAAGTATAATATCAGGATTATTTATAAGAGCTCTAGCAATAGCTACTCTTTGTTTTTGACCGCCAGAAAGCTGTGTAGGCTTTTTATGAAGCTGATTTTTAAGCCCAAGTTTATCAAGTATCGCTTCGGCTTTCTCTTTTTTCACACTTTCTTTTTCGTTTGAAAGGGTGAGTGCAATAGTAACATTGTCAAGAATGGAGAGGTGAGGGATAAGATTAAAAGACTGAAAAACAAAGCCAATCTTCTTTTTTCTATAATCGTCAAGGTCCTTGCCATTAAAAGACTTTAAATCTTTTCCACTTATTTTAATTTCGCCTGTGTAATCAGAGTCTAACCCTCCAATAAGGTTCATAAGCGTACTTTTTCCACTTCCGCTTTCACCCACAATAGAAACAAGCTCACCTTTTTCAAAAGAAACATTAATATCTTTAAGTGCGTTAAACTTTGTTTTGTTCGCTAATTTGTAATCTTTGAATACATTTGTTAATTCCAAAACTTTCATCTTTTCCTCCTAAAAGTCTTCGCCATTTTCAAATTGACTGTTGTAGAGTTCTTTATAGAAACCGCCTTTCGCCATAAGTTCATTATGAGAGCCAACTTCAACAATGTCACCATCTTTCATAACAATAATTTTGTTTGCATTTTTAATAGTTGAAAGTCTGTGTGCAATAACAAAACTAGTTCTCCCTTCCATGAGCCTATCCATAGCGGTTTGAATTAAAATTTCAGTTCTAGTGTCAACCGAGCTTGTAGCTTCATCAAGTATAAGCATAGGTGCATTTTGAACCATAGTTCTAGCGATAGTAAAGAGTTGTTTTTGGCCTTGACTGATAGCACTATCTTCACTTAAAACCATATCATAACCCTTAGGTTCGGTAAGAATAAAGTGGTCAACGTTTGCCATTTTGCAAGCATTTTGAATTTCCTCATCGGTTGCGTTTTGTCTTGAATAAGCAATGTTTTCACGAATAGTACCTTCAAAGAGCCAAGTATCTTGCAACACCATACCAAATAACGAGCGAACATAACTTCTGTTCATATCTTGAATAGGTACATCATCAATCAAAATTTGACCTTTATTAACTTCATAAAAACGCATAAGCAGATTTACAATAGTGGTTTTTCCAGCACCTGTGGGGCCAACAATTGCTATCTTTTGACCAGGTAGAGCAGTGAAAGAAAAATTATGAATTATCTCTCTATCTTTGCTATAACCAAAGCTAACATTTTTAAATTCAACCTTTCCTTTAATATTTTCAATAGTCTGAGTTTTTTCACTTTCATCAGGTTGTTCTTCTTCGCCCAAAAATTCAAAAACTCTGTCTGCTGCTGCACCCATCATTTGTAGGTCACCAGCAAGCATTCCAAATTGAGAAAGCGGTTGATTAAACATTTTGATATAAGTGATAAATACCATGATAGAAGTAATAAATCCAATGTCATTATTTTTCATAGCAATATAAGCGCCAACCAAACAAATAACGGCATAGATAATGTTGCCAATAGTGTTGATAATAGGGTGCATGAGTGAAGAAGTGAATTGAGCCTTTCTTGAAGAAGAACGAAGCTGGCTGTTAAGTTTTTCAAATTCAATGCTAGCTTTCTCTTCACCATTGAAAGCTTTGACAACATTGTGAGATGAAAATATCTCTTCAATGTGACCATTTATTTCACCCAGTTTCTTTTGCTGAGCAATGTAATACTTTTGATTAAATTTAACAATCAATAATACAACACCAAAAGCAAGAGGAACTTCTAGTAGAGCGATTAAAGCCATTTGCCAGCTTATTGTAAACATAATAATAGGTATAGCTATTATCATTGTAGTATTTGTAATTATTCCAGTGATTGAAGAGTTTAATGTTCTTCCAACAGTGTCAACATCGTTAGTCACGCGTGAGAGAATATCACCAAAACTTGTGCTATCAAAGTATTTTAAAGGTAGCTTATTGATTTTGCTAGAAATTCTTGTTCTAAGGTTTTTTGTAATAGTGGTTGAAACCTTGCTCATAATAAAACCTTCAAAATAGTTGAATAACATTGAAACTAAATAAATACAAACCAAAAACAAGCCAATAGTGTTAATTTTTTGTAAGTTGAAGTCTGGAGAACTTACATTGTCCATCATAATTTTAAGAATTCTAGGGCCAATAAGCGATAAAATAGTGCATGTAATGGCAAATAAGATTCCAAGCGCCGTAAGCCATTTAACAGGAGATAAAGTCTTTAAAATAAGCTTAAAAGTAGATTTTTTCTTAGTTTTTTTGTTGTTTTCATTAATTTTTGTTTTATTTCCCTTTAAAGAGGAATTTTTTATTACTGAATTTTTCATTATTTTAATTCCTCCTTAGAAAGTTGTGAAAGCGCAATTTCTTTATAAACTGTGCAATTTTTTAATAGCTCTTTGTGCTTGCCTTGGCCTACGACCTTGCCTTCATTTAACACAATAATTTGGTCTGCACTCATTATAGTACCAATACGTTGAGCAACAATCAATTTTGTCACACCTTTGGTATGTTTATTAAGTTCTTTACGAAGGGTTTTATCAGTTTTGTAGTCTAGTGCAGAAAAGCTGTCATCAAATATAAAAACCTCTGGATTACGTACTATAGCTCTTGCAATAGACAAACGTTGTTTTTGCCCACCAGAAACATTAGTTCCACCTTGTGCAATCTGATAATCAAGTCCATTTTCAAGTTCGTAAACAAAGTCAGCTTGAGCAATTTTTAGAGCTTTCTCTATATCTTCATCACTAGCATTTTCGTTGCCATAACGTATATTTTCTTTAATTGAACCTCTGAATAAAACGCCACGTTGAGGCACATAACCAATCTTGTTATGAAGGTCATGTTGTTTATAATCTTTAACATTTATTCCGTCTAAATATATATTTCCCTCCGTGCAATCATAAAAACGGGGGAGGAGGTTGATAAGTGTGCTTTTACCACTTCCTGTTGAACCAATAAAAGCGATAGTCTGACCAGGTTTAGCGGTAAATGAAACATTCTCTAAAACGTTTTCTTCGGCATCAGAGTATTTGAATGAAACATTGTCAAAAACAATAGTTCCTTTTTCACTTGACACTTCACCACCATTTCCATCAGTTAAAGAGGACTTTGTTTTAAGTATTTCATTTATACGTTTTGCAGATACCATTCCTCGTGGCACAAACATAAATAGCATAGACAATGCCATAAACGAAAATATAATCTGCATTGAATATTGACTAAATACACTCATGTTGACAATGCCTGCATAGTCATTTCCAGTTAGGTAAGCAGTAAGCCAAACAATAGCAAGGCTGGTGCCTGACATGATTGCACTCATTCCAGGCTCAATAATAGCCATAACACGTTGAACAAATCTTTCAAGCTTTGTCAGTTCTCTATTAACTCTATCAAATTTTGCCTCTTGAAAATTTTCAGCTGAAGAAGCTCTAACAACTTTCAAACCTGTTAAATTCTCACGTGTTACAAGGTTTAAGTGGTCTGTCTTTTTTTGAATTTTCTTAAATTTTGGCACCGCAACCAAGAAAATAATAGTAACAATAGCAAGAAGTAAAAGTACAGATACAACATTAATAATAGAAAGGGCAGAAGAAATTTTTAGAATTTTTATAACTGCCATAACCGCTGTTATAGGAGCAGTAATACCAAAATTTAAAACAAGAATAAATACCTGTTGGAGCTGAGTAATGTCATTAGTAGAACGTGTGATAAGTGAAGCAATAGAAAATTTATTAATTTCATTCATAGAAAAATCGTTAACTTTATTAAAAATTTTTCCTCTCACTCTAGCCATAAGATTTGTTACTATAAAAGAAGTCAAGAAACTAACAATAATAGTGCAAGCAACTATTCCAGTAATATACCCCATCATTTCCAAGGATTTCATAAAAATAGGGTGCAAATCCTGAGTTTGAACTATGTTTTGAAGTAAAAGACCAATTTCACCCATAGTTTCAGGCAAAGCAAGATTGCAGTAAACTTGAGCGGTAAGAAGTCCAACAATGACTAAAGCGATTAGCCATTCGTACCATTTTAAATATTTAAGTTGTCTAAGCATTTTTATTTCCCATTTTAATATTTTGTGCATTATAAAGCATAGAACGAAGTGTGTCGTGAGTAATAAGCAAATTTTCATTTGGAATGTTATAAGTAATTCGGTCAAACCAATTGTTCAAAAGTTTCTCCATTTTTATAGCAATATTATTGCCGCTTTGGGTAAGTTTAATTTTCTGGTTACGCATTTGAGAAGAATTTTCAATTTCAACAAAATTTCGTTCAAGCAACTGGTTTACAATTCTATTTGTATGCGCCTTGTCGTTCTTTGTTCCCTTTGATAACTCAGCTTGAGTTAACATTCCTTGTTTTCTAAGTATAAGAAGATATATAAGGTGTGAACTATACAAATTTTCATGCTTAAAAGCATCATGTATATATCGCTGTGAAAACTTTTTTATTTCTTGTACAATCTCAGGAAAATTGATTTTACAGTCCTTCATTTTATTTCTCCTTAATATGGTAATTATATGAAAATTAAGTTGATAAGTCAACTAAAAAAATAAAAATATCTAAAAACTATAAAAAAAATATGAAAATCATGAATATTTGATTGCATCATATGCATTGTATGTGGTATCATAAAAAAGTAAAAGGGGTGGACTAATGGCATGTTTATTTAAAAAGAAGGAAAAGGTTATAGACCCAATCATTCATGACGAAGAGTCAAATTTTACTCTAAGTAATGGTGTTCATATATTAAATAAATGCAAAAATGTCACAGTTTCAGGCAGTGCAATCGTGCTTGAAAGTTTTGATTCTACTTTTAAAACTATATCAGGAAAAGCCAAAGTGCAAATGATAGAAAATGGAGAAGTTGAACTTCTTACA
The DNA here is from genome assembly GCA_948971535.1 of uncultured Eubacteriales bacterium. Classification (GTDB taxonomy): domain Bacteria; phylum Bacillota; class Clostridia; order Christensenellales; family UBA1242; genus Caccovivens. Next base: position 11,447 of record CARFEX010000009.1, read on the forward strand.
GGGAAAGCAAAAATAGGCTTGTTTAAGAGCGGAAAGATAGTTGAGGTATCAGGTAAAAGCACGATAACAACAATAAATTCATGTATTATAGACTACGTTAAAGGAAAGGCTTCGGTAGGAACAATGAATGGAGGCTTTATTCGTTTTGTAGACGAAAAGGCAGAACTAGCAACAATCACAGAAGGTGAGGTTATGTTTGTTCGTGATAAGGCAAGAATTGTAACCATGATTACTGGTTCTATAACTGGCATAATGAACAATGCTCGTCTTGTTAGCATGCTTGATGGCACAGTTACCTATCTTCTCAATGACTCTCGTGTTGGAACAATGAACAATGGTTCAATAAATGTCTTTGCAGATAACAGTGAAGTGTCTACACTCAATAAAGGACAAATCAAAGAAATGCTAGGCAAAAGTGTAATTTCAGCAAATATAGAAGGTGAGATAGAATATCAAGATGACAAAACTATAATTCTCTATTCACCAAAAGAAAGTGCAAAGAGAATGCAGGAATATAAGAAAGAAAAAGCTGAACTTGAAGCGAAAGCTAAAAAAGTAAATCAAATAGAAGAAGTTGTAGAGAAACAAGAGGTTAAAGAGGAAAAGGTTGTAGTAGCGGAAGAAAAGCCTCAAGAAAAACCTAAACGTAAAGTCAAAACAAAACAAATGAAGATAGATGAGCTTGCAATAGAAAGCAAAACTCAAACTAAAGCTAACAATAAATAGTTTGAAGTTTAAGAGGTTGTATGGAAATTTTTCTTCATGCACTAGAACATGCAACTATAGATACACTTCTAGTGTTTCCATTGTTATATCTTGCATATCTTCTAGTAAGTTATTTTTCTCATAATGAGAACAATAAATATACTAAATTTTTGCACCACTCAAAAAAGGCTGGGCCTATGGTTGGTGCTTTTTTAGGTTGTATACCACAATGCGGATTTTCATCAGTTATGAGTCAACTGTATTCAAAAAAGGTGGTAACATTAGGAACACTAATAGCCGTATTTATAGCTACGAGTGATGAGGCAATTCCACTAATGATAGCAAAACCCGAATTTATACCAAATATGTTATTACTCATTGGTGTAAAAGTAGTTTTAGCATTGATATTTGGTTACCTTATTGACGGAACGATAGCGTTATTACATAGAAAAAAGAAGAAAGAAATTTTACCGCCAGAAAACAATGAAATACATCATCATGAACATCATTGCTGTGCAAAAAATATATTTTTGGATGCACTAAAACATTCATCATTGATAGTTCTATATATATTTATAATTACACTTGCAATAAATTTGGTGGAGGGTTATTGTGGAGGCTTAGAGCCATTACAAGTGCTTTTTACTAATAATAAGTATATTCAGATTCTCATAGCAAGCCTAGTTGGTTTAGTGCCAAACTGTGCAGCATCTGTGTTTATAGTTGAAATGTATATGGCAGGAGTGATAGAATTTTCAGCCTTGGTTGCAGGATTAAGTGCGGGAGCTGGTGTAGGATTAATTGTGCTTTTTACAACAAATTACAAAAAAGTGTGGAAAAATCTTGGCATTACTGTGCTTATGTATGTACTTGCAGTACTTTGTGGTCTTATTGTCAGTCCAATACCTATGATATAATAAAAAAAACAACATAAATGCTCATAAAAAACTCTAAATGGTCGAAAAATAATGTATATTTGTAAAAAATTATAAAAATTGAAAATATTTTCAAATTTTTACAAAATTTATATACATTTTTCTTTTATTGTGTTATAATAGCAAAGAAGAGATAAAAAAGATATAGAGGAGGAAAATATGATAAATTTTGAAGAACAAAGCTCAGTTGCAAAATACAGAGAATTAATGGTAAAAAATTTAGGAATATTTGAGTTGCGAGGACTTGGAAGAGAACTTGGAGTACCTTCTCCTACTACAAAGAAACGAAATGAACTAGTAGAGCTTATACTTGAAAAATTGCAAACAAATGATTTATCACTTGGAATGCAATCAAAAAAGGGCAGACCTCACAAGAAAATATCTACAATAGATGATATACTTTCATCATTCACAAATGAGCCTAGTTCAGAACCTGTGAAAAAAGTTTTTAAACAACCAAGCTATGAAGAAATAGTTTGTTTTGAACAAAATAAACCTGTTATAATAACAAATTCAAATGAAGAAGCCGTACTAGAAGGCGTTGCAAGAAGAACTACAACAACAATTTATTTTGTTGATAAAACCAATGGTAATAGAGTTTTTATACCTGATGATATAGCTTATAAATACAATATTTCAGGAGGCGATTTTATTTCTGGTGAATGCGTAAAAATCAATTCAAGTGGACAATGTATGCTTCAAAAAGTTAATGCAATCAACTTTAAGCCAATCGAAGAACATAAAGTATTTTCAGTTGAATTAGGCAACCCGATAATTTCAAACGAAACGCTTGATTTTGGAAATGGAAAGGTTCATATAGGTAGACGTAATTTGGTGATTTACACAAATGATACTTACGAAGATGAAAGATTTTCAAACTTTATAGAACTTTGTGAAAAAAAGAAGTTTAAAGTCATAGCCATAGGAGCAAACTTATCGTATGAAAATGTGATTACCTTTCAAAGTTTTCCAAGTATAATAAATTTTACAACGTCATACGGCAGTAGTTCAGAGGAGAACTTTGACAGTGTAGTTGATGCAATAGCTCTTTCTGAAAAGTTGATTTCACGTGGCGAAAGTGTAGTAATTTTTGTTAATGATGTGGTTGAAATTGCAAGAGCACTAGATAATTATTTTAAAATTTCAGAAAAAACAGATATGTATAGTGCCGAAACACAAGTTATAATACAAAAACTTATGTCAATAGGTAGAGCTTATCAATCAGGCATTTCAGCTTCGGTTATATTAACTTGCAGAGATATAGATTTAGAACAGGAATTTGTTAAATCTGAGCTCAGAAAAATTTGTACTTTGGTTGAATAAAAGTTAACTTACTTCACAAAATAATAATGTCTAGCAGATACATATTGCTAGCTTAAAAACAAACCACAGAGCGATTTATATCTATTTTGAGTGGTTTGTTTTTTTTATAAACGCAAGAATAATAGAAATAAGTTTTTTATTTTTAATAAAGAATATGTAATATAGAAATAAATCTATCGGAAAAAATAAAAAAAATTTTAAGACCTTAAATTAACAGGCACTAAATAACCTTTTTGTTTGACAAAAGAATTATAATAAAACTATAATATAAATATGTTTGGTTTTTATGATAAATATTTTTTGCTTTTTGGTTTGAGGGTAACTTATTACGGGCTTATCATTGCGATAGGCATGGCAATAGGCGTTTATCTTGCATGCAAAAATGCAAAATTAAGGGGTTTTAAAAGCGATGACTTGGTTATTGTTGCTTGTTACGCACTCCCATTAGCAATAATAGGTGCAAGGGTCTATTATTTACTTTTCAGTCTCGACAATTATACATCATTTTGGCAGATATTTGAAATTTGGAATGGTGGACTTGCAATCTATGGTGGAGTAATAGGTGGTGCAATAGGAGTAGGTATATATTGCCTTATACATAAGAAAAACTTTTTTGACCTTGCAGACGTAATAGTTCCATCACTTATATTAGGTCAAGCAATAGGCCGTTGGGGTAACTTTTTTAATCAAGAAGCCTTTGGTTATTTTGTAGACAATCCAAATATGCAATGGTATCCATTTGCAGTGTTTATTGAAAGTTGCAAACAAGCAGGCTGTATTTGTGGAGGGAGTGGCTGGCATTTGGCAACCTTCTTCTATGAAAGTATATGGAATTTAGCGACCTTTGCTGTGCTAATGCTATTGTTAAGAAAGTTTAAATACAAACAACGTGGTTTAATCGCAAGTGGATACCTAGTATTGTATGGAAGTGGAAGAGTATGGATTGAAGGTCTTAGAATGGATAGCTTGATGCTTGGTTCAATAAGAGTGTCGCAGTTATTAAGTATAATACTTATATTGTTAGGTATAGCAATTTTTATAACTTATTTTGTACTTGGCAAAAAAGGTTATAATGTATATTATAAACCACTTCTAGAATGCAATCAGCAAAGCAAAGTATCGAAACGAAAATTAAGTAAAATAAAATTCAACCAAGAAGAGCAA
>CARFEX010000010.1:0-3906 GCA_948971535.1 uncultured Eubacteriales bacterium
CCGAGATCTACACTCTTTCCCTACACGACGCTCTTCCGATCTCAAAGGGGGTTCTAATGACAAACAGCTCATCTGTTTTAGTCATTTTGGATTTGGCTTTAAAGTCAAATTCAGTTGCCTGTCCATTTGTTTCTTTTGACTGTTTAAACAGTGATTACATATTAAATTTAAATTCAAATGCACACAAAGCTTGTGCTATAACATATATAAACGATATGATGTCAAAAGCGAAGATGAACACCGAACTTTTAGGTGTACGACATGGCTAATAAGACTAATAAAAAGTTAGTTAAAGACATAATGCAAAACGTCAAATCAGAGGAAAAGGAAATTTCGTCTGCTGTTTTTATTGAAGACAATAAATTACCTGAAAAGGAAGATAAAATTGGAAATAATCCTCAAACTATTAATGACGTTACCCTGTCTGGCGATGCAAAGGATAACTTGGAAACAAACCAAAATACAAGCATCGCCGAAACAAAAGAAGTTGATAGCAAAACTAGAAAAAAGAAAGGCGTCAAAAAGCCTACCAAAAAAATTTCATGGAAAAAGAGATTATTTAACCTTAGCGTAATTACTGTGCTTGGAGTGGTTACAGGTAGTGTTCTTGGTAGTTGGTATTTTAAAACTGCCTTAACACCTCAAGTTGATTATAGTTCTTATACTGATGCTGACATAGCAAAATTGCAAGACAACATTGACGATATACTTCTCACAGCAACTGGAAAGGCTAATTTAAGTGAGGCTGACAAGAAAAACTGGGTTACTATTGCTAAATCAAACGGAATGAGCCCTGAAAAACTCTCACCTTCACAAAATGCTCAGCTTGCACTTTTCAATATAACATTAGCCGACAACTACACTGCGATTGGAAATGGTCTAGTTTCAACAATCGCAAGTCAAACTGTTTATAGCGAGCGCACTTTTGATGGCACAAACTATCAAGCTATAAGCATAAGCCTTGGAACTTTTGCAAAAGTTGCATTAAAATCAACTATGCAAGTTGATTCTGATAAAGTTTTGCATCATACAGGAAATGTTATAAGTGCAACTGAAGGCTCTTGGGAAAATGGTAAAGTTGAAAACTACACAAACAAAGGGTTTATTGAATTTGCTGGCGGGCTCCCTTCATCGATATCCTCTTATATAATTTCATCTAAGACAGTTCTTAATGAAAATGAAATTCAAATAAACGAGATGCAAGATGAAAATGGCAAAACATTATACAAGTTCACAATGCCATTACACAAAGTTGAAGGAGTCTTGCTTTATGTAAGACAAATGAGAATGATGAGTGGCTTGACATCCTTACCTGAATTTATTGATGTTGAAAACACTTTCACTATTGATGAAGATTGGAACCTTGTTCAAATTGATGTCAAAGAACATTACACTCAAATCGCTATGGGTATTAAGGCAACTTGTGAAGGAACTTTATCGACCACATTTAAAATTAATGAAAAGGAGGAAGAAGTATGAAAAAGTTTTTTAAATTTGCGTCTTATACATTACTTTATATTTTTGTAACTTTTGTTTCTGCTTTTGGCGTAGTATTTCTTTCCTCTAATGATACAGGCAACGGTCAAGATGATGGATTTAATATTCCACCTCAAATTATGGCAATGGTTGAAAAAATGACAGCCACCAATGCACTTGATATTAATATGAACGCCCAGATTGAAACTGAAAGCGACAAGTATAATATTGAACTGAAAGCTTTAATAAACAAGGAACAAGGTTTTGAAATTAATGAAGTACAGGGTTCTTTACTTGTTTATATCAATGATGACAAACTTATTGCTGACATCAATTATCAAAATGGAACTATCTTTATGGATATGTTTAACGGCAAGTTTAAAATTGAGACTTCAAGTATTGGTGAAAGCATTAACAAAGTGCTAGAACTTCTTAATATAGAAATACCTGAGCTAGGGATTGACCTAAGTAGGCTCGACCCTGAAATGATACTTTCTATGCTTTCAAATATCACCGAAACAAAGAAAGATGATTACGTTACTCTTAAAATTGACCTTCCTATTGTTGGTAACTTGGAAATTGAAATGCTTTGCTCTCTTGATTATAGCATTTATCAAGTTTCTATTCCTCCTATTTCAATTGACGGAACTAACCTTTCACTTTTTACAAATATCGACTACCCTGACCATTGCGAAATTGAAAACTTAGAATATAATGATTACATCAATATTACTGATGTTGTAGATATTGCAGATTCACTTCTCAATTACTTAAATGAAGATAACATGGGAATTGATATCGAGGTAGAGTTTGAAGATTATAACTTTAAAGGTATGCTTAGTGCAAACTTAAAAGAACTTAACTCTAAATTCACCACTTCTATTCTTGGTTATGACCTCAATTTACTTGCTATTGACAACATTATTTATTTTGAACTTGGAAATATTAAATTTTCTTATAGTTTAGAGAAGATGAATTTGATAAGTGACCTTCTAATGAAACATTTTGGCATAGAAGTTCCTATCGAAGAGATTTCAAAAATTCTTGTATCTATTAACAATGGCAATTTAATTGATACTATTTCTAAACTATTTCCTGACAGCACCACTTCGACAAGGCTTGATAGCATAGACCTTTCTATCCTAGAAGACTTCAGTCGTGACGGAAACAATTACACTTTTAGCTTAAAAGATATTGGTAATGTTTCTTGCGTAATTGAAAATGGCGAATTTAAAAAAGCACAATTTAGCGGTTTTGGAGTAAATGCAAGTATTGCTTCTAAAAATGCCGAACCTATTGAATTGAATTCACCTATTGAAGCTTACAATTCGCTTGAAAACACCTTGCCTGCTATTGATGCTATGTTAAGCATGAAAGATTGCAGATACTTTGAAGGAAGTATGAATGCAAGTTTTGGCGAAGAAAATATGGTAATTGATTATATTTTCGCCATAAATGATAACAATATTTCTGCATCAATTTCAACTACTCTTTTCAACAAGCCTCTCAACATCAGACTAATCGATAATGAAGTATTCTTTGATTTCTCAAATGTTAAAGCAAAAGTTGTAGTTGGTGACGTTCCTGAATTACTTGACTTTATTGAAAACACATTTGATATTCATCTATCTGAAAATCTTATACTTTTCATCAAAGATTTAATCAATCCAGAACTTTACACTAACCTTATTAACAGTATTGAAACTGGAGAAAATTCAACAATTATAACTTTACTTGATAACATTAAACTCACTTTACACCACAATGAAGTAATAACAGGCTTTGATGTTGTTTCAGAAAATTTCAACATTTCAGCTTCATTGCTAGCCTCTAACAAAACTTTTGAATGTGATATAGTTAAAGAAGAATTTATTGATGTAAACGAACTTGTCAAAGCAATGATTAACACAACTGCTTTTGATGATTATGAACTTACTGGAACTTTGCAGATTAAACTTAATATCTTTAACATCAACATTAAAGTTCCTTTTGATATCAAACTTAAAATGGTTGATGGAGCACCTGAAATTATGGCTACTATTGGTACTATCCCTGTTATTGTTGGTGCAAATGATGATACTCCTTATGAGTTTGGCAATACTGGCGCTGGTAAAAACAGAATGGCTTATGCTTATTATAAAGACGAATTCTTGTATATTTATAGAACTGAAGACGTACCTACAATTAGTGGCAAAAGCAAAACTTATGAACGCAAAATCAAAGCTCACTACACTGATTTCCTTGCTGACCCTATGACTTATTTACAATTTATTACAGGTTTCTCAGACTCCATCATTGGTGAAATCAACAAAGCAATCATTGCTTCTCAAAATAGAGAAAACCCTATTGATTTTGGAAATATTATAAAAGAATTCTCTTTAAGTGATAATGCTGATGAATATATTATCAAACTTAACCTTGCAGAGCTTG
>CARFEX010000010.1:3916-15165 GCA_948971535.1 uncultured Eubacteriales bacterium
GCTATGCTTGATACACTTACACTTTCTATAAAGACTACTGAAGATGTAAATACTGGCAAGAATTATGTTACTGGCGCAACTCTTAACTTGTTCATGCCATTTACAAACTCTCTTAATATGTCTCTTGTTTCTGATGATATTAGTTTAATTAATATAGGTCAGGAATTGAATTTTGAGAAACTTTATGAATATGTTTCATCTTATCCTATTGATTATAAAGAAAACGAAATGTGGCATGCTATAAACGGCAACTGGATAAAGCAGAAGGATAAAAGTTATACTATAATATTTGAAGAAAATGGTGGTGACGAAGTGAGTGATATCACTGCTACTTATGGAGCTGAGATAGCACTTCCTATACTTGCGAAAAGATTTGAGTTTGATTATGAAAACAAACTTGTGTACACTTATATTTTTGAAGGCTGGTATTCTGATCAAACATTCTCACCAAATTCTTATGCTGATTTTACAACTATGCCAAGGTTTGGCGCAACTCTATATGCAAAATGGAGCGATGCAATAGTTGAAGATATGAAAGAAATCACTTTTGAAATGCAAGGTGGTTATGCAATTGACAAAGCTTATGCACCAGCAAATAGCACTTTTGACACATCAATTTACTCACCTGCTCGCTATCGAGATGCAGAAAAAATCAAATATGATTGGGGCAAAGCTCAAAACGAATGGAGAGTTACTAGATACACCTTCGCAGGCTGGTATTTGGATGCTGATTACACAACTGCTTTTGATGGCAAGATTGAAAATAATGACTTAACAATTTATGCCAAGTGGGAAGCTAATGTTTATACCGAATATTATGTTACTTGGAAAGAGCCAGACTAAAAAATTATGGCAAAAAAGAGGAAAAATTTTCCTCTTTTTTTTTGTTTAACTTTAACTAAATTGCACTTTCGTTTTGCTTTGTAATCAAACAACAAATAAATTTTGATGTCGTTTTTTTTAATTTAATAATAATATTTTATGGCATATAACCAAAAGGTTTTACTCGCAGAGCTTCTATTTCCACAGAAAACAGCATGCGCTCTCCCTCTTTTCTAAATCGCACATTTATTGGTTGTGCAGTAGTTATAAAATTTTCGATTACTGGTGCTATCTCACCCTTTAAAACTTCGCACATTCGTTCCATATCATAACACTTATCTCGGCCAAGAAGATTTTCAAGTCTTGTATTTGCTATAACATACTCCATATCACACCTTCCTCTTGATATTACGTTTAAAGTAACCCATTAAGCCTCTATACTTGTAAGTACAATCAAATATTTTTTTAGAACCATTATGAATATTTTCACTTAAAAGTGTGAAAGCTCTTGAGCTTTCGATAGAGTTCATATATCCACCAACAGAACAAGAGGTGCCTATAGCATCATCTTCCGGAATAACACCTAATAACGGCAAATTTAGTGAGCGGACAATGCTTTCTATATTCATAAGTTGTCCGTCAAGAAGAAGGTCTCCTCTCATACGATTTATAACTAGGCCTTTGCTTTGAATATCATAATCTGACAATAACCCTAAAACCTTGTCGGCATCACGAATACTTGAAAGATGTGGTGTTACTACAACGATAGCTTCATTTGCTGAAAATACCGCTCTATGAAATCCAGCCTCCACTCCTGCTGGGCAGTCTATGAGAATATAATCAAAACTTTTATCGAGGCAGTCTACAACATTTTTGATATGTTCGCCCAATATTTTTGACCTATTGTAAGAATGTGATGAGGGCATGATATATAAGGAAGAAATTTTTTTGTCTTGAACAAGAGCTTGTCTTGCCCTACATCTGCCCATAATCACATCAGTTATATCAAATACAACTTGATTTTCAACACCCAAAACCACGTCTAAATTGTTTAGTCCTATATCAACGTCAAGAAGTACAACTCGAAATCCAAGTTTTGCTAGATTTGCACCAAGGTTTGCGCATACTGTAGTTTTTCCTACACCGCCTTTACCGCTCGTTAAAACTATTTTTCTTGCCATTTTTAGCTCCTCGAAAAGATTTTAACTCAATCTTTCTACAATCCAAACAAGATAATTTTAAGATTTTGAGTATTTTTGTCATTTTTGGAAAGAAAAAACCTGCTGTTCATTCAGCAAGTTTTTTGTTAAAAGTTTTCGATTATTTTTTTCAGTAAAGTTTCATCTTCAAGTAGCTTTCCTGCACCTAAAATTGAGATATTATCTCCGTCTTCTGCTATTGTAAATGGATAGCGGAATTTACGTTTTAGATAATTATCTAAACCTGCGATTAGTGATACTCCGCCTGCAAACATTACTCCACTATTTATTATATCTGTTGAAATCTCTGGTGGAAGTGAGGTTATTGTCATATCCACTGCTTTAAGCATTTCGTCAAAGAATGGCTCAAGCACTGGTAATAGGTCATTTGATGTAATTATGTATGACTTTGGAATTTTGGTTTCGATATCTACACCTGTGACTTCCATATTGAGTGTATCGTTAAGGAAAAGACTTCCTACTTCATTTTTGAGTGTTTCTGCTGATGATAAACCTACAATTATTCCATGATTATAAGCTATTGTATGTGAAATTGCCACGTCCATTGCACGACCGCCTATCCCAAGCGTAGAGCCTTTCAAAATTGAGTTCATATTAATTACTGCAATATCTGTATTTGCCCCTCCGATATTTACAACCATATTTATTTTGCTTGAACTTATATTTTTGCCAGCACCTAGACATGTACAAACTACTGTTGGAACTAGCACAACTTCTTTAAATCCGACTGTATGGAAAAGAGAAAGATATGTTTTTTTCTCTTCAAGTGATAGGGCACAATTTACAAGAACTATTACGTTATCTTTTTTACGTTTAAAGTCCACTTTTTTAAAAAGATGTTCCAATAGTTCAACGCAATATTCAAAATTTTTTACTACTCCATTAATGACTGGACTAAAAACTTCTACACTATCGTTTGTTTTTCCCATGAGTTTTTTAGCTTCATTGCCAAGCCCTACAACTTTATACCCTTCTGGTGTTGGCTCTGCAACAACTAATGTTGGTTCACACAAAGCTAGTCCACTATTTTTTACATATATTTTTGTATTTGCACCGCCAATTTCGACTGCATATTTGTATTCCACCATTTTTTTCTCCTTAATTAAATCGTTAAACTTACTGAAGCACTTCCCGCAAATGATATCTCTATAATATCACCTTTTTTGCAATTTAACAAATAGAATATCAAATCATTTCGATTTTTTATATCTGCTTTTAAGCCTCTATTGTTTGCAATAGATGTAATTATTTTCCCTTTTTCAAGTTTTGTAATTATTCCTTCAGTATTTGAATTGGAACAAATATAAACTCCGTCCTCTTCAAAATCAACAAAGCTATCATTTTTTGACATCATATGACCATCTATATAATAAAATGGAGTTTTATTGTCACTTGCATTGATAGTTGCAGATACCATATAATAATCACATACCGAAAGTCCTAAACTTTTATAGGTAATAATCTGGTCTTCTGAATTTGTTTCATTTGCTAAAATCAATCTATCTAAAATTGCTGAAAGTGGATATATTGGTGTTGCAAAATTGAGCTGTGCACCATTCGTTTGGTCACTGTCTAGTCCACAAGTTGTCAGCCCAATAAGATAACCTTTTTCATCAAAAAGTCCTCCTCCAGAATTGCCATGAGTGATATCTAGATTTATCATTATGAGGTTTTCATATACATTTTCTATAACTTGGGTTGTAACTATTTTTCTTTCATCCGCAGGGTCTTTAAAATTGAATTTATTGCTTGAGCCTATCACTTCATCTTCTGTTTGAATATAATAATAATTTTTAATTGTATTTGACATTTTTGGATAGGTATTTGATACATAACCGATTGAAAGTGTATTGAGAAAATTAAGGCTAAGCGGAGTGCCTAATGTAAATACCTTGTCAAACATCAATTTATCTTCTTCTTTAGCATTTATTGAACGGTCCTTATATTCTATCCATTTAAGTCCATCTATTTGACTTGAAGAATATAGTACTGCCATATCTAATTCTCGGTTCGACCAAATGACCTCTGCTGGATAACTTGTATAATTACCATTATCGATAACAATATTTATATTTGTTGTATAATTTGAAAATTCTTCATCACATGCATAACTGACCACATGATAATTTGTTACAAAATAGCTACCTTTTGAAACCTTATATTCACCGCCATTTACTGAATAGCCTATTGATGCTACACATACTGCACTGCCAAGTTCTATTTTGTGGTCAACTTTTAAATTTTGTGTTATTTTTCTTTCGCAAAGCACTGCAACACAACCTTGCTTGTATATTTTTGCGATTTCTTGAATTGATTGACCTTCTTCTATCGATGCAGTTAAATTTTCAGAAGGTTTATACCTATCTTTTCCTGAAAATAGAGGTGAAAAAAGGATTGTGCAACCAAATGACAAACACAATACTATTACTAGCGACATCACTACGGCTACATAACCCTTTTTCATACTTTCACCACCTAAATAATCTGCAAACTTTTCTTGAATACTTTTTTATAATCAGGGGCAACTTTCATACCTTCCATAATTTCAAATGTCGGGTCTCCATTTACTACTGTCTTCATAATTATAGAATCACCTAGAATATCACACACAACATCTGTGATAACTACCTTTTTTGACGCATTGAGAGCGCTTGCAAGTTTAACTATTATTCCTAATTTTCTTACTGCATCAAGGTCCTCATCTGTCAAAATGTCTTTATATTTTATCCAATCATTGAGAGAGAAGTTGTCCATATTTTGACAAACACATACAAACGCACCGATTAGTAATTCTCTATGGCTCACTCCTGTTATTCCTGAATACAAAATTGTATCAAAACCATACTTTTCATATTGGTTATAGTTTATTCTTGTCCCAGTATTATATAAATATCCAGCTATTCGCAATGGTTTTATATAATATCTTGGTAATTTATGCATAACTTTGAGCTGTTTAAAAAGAATTATAGACATTTGGTATACATTGAAATTATTTGAATATTCATCTTTATAAAATTCATAATAATTATCAATAGAATTTGCCAATAAATCATTAAACTTCTCTTGTGCAGGAACTGAAACTGTTGCATGAACCATTCCATCTCTAAGAGATGCTGTTGAAACTGCAAGTTCATTGATTTCAAGCTCATCATAAAATGCTTTTACTATTGCGAGGGAACTAAGCACCTCTGTTGCATCCATATCTATACCTTTGATTTTTGAAATCTTTTCGGTATCTATTCCTTTTACAAAATCTACTGTTTGGTTCATGATTTTGCTTGAAACACAATAATTATTGTCTAAATCTAGTGGATATCTTGCTATCTTCTTTGCAATTTTGCCAAATGCTAAGAATGCTTTTCCGTTTCCTACAAAAGCGCTTTCTGGCTCAACATCTAATCCAATGCACAGCAATCTGATTTGACTTTTCACATAATCAACCATTTCGTCAAAACTTCTTGGATTTCCATTTTCATCAAATCTTAAATTTAATGAACCTACTGATATTGTAAAACTTGATAAAATTGTTCTACGATTATATTTTATAAAATTGATATTGTAAGGATTTACATTTATCAAATAACCTTTTGAATTGCCAATAGAGTTTACCACTGCGTTGTAGTTATACTTTATAACCTCTTCGTTTTGTAAGATAGTAAAACTTACACCTGTATTGTTATAAATTTCATCGATAAAGCCTCTATAATTTCTTGCTTGTGTTAAGATGTTTGAAGCATAAGCTAAAATTTGATTTACCTTATATGTTTCTATCATCTTTCTATATATTTTGAGAACTTCTAAAATTTCATTTTTAGTTTTTGGTCTTAATAGTTCCTCTTGTAAAATTTCTTCGCCTAGTTTGAATGGTTGACTTTTTTCTTCTATAAGCAAAGTTCTGCCTGAGCTGACTTTGAATATAGATAACTTTACCATTGACTCATTAAGTTCAATTACCGCTAAATTTTCCACTTTTACCTCACATTTAATCAAGCTTTATTGCATTTACTGGACAACTTGCTTCACATGCGCCACAATGTATGCATTTTGCTTTATTTATAACCGCTTTTCCGTCTTTATCAAATGAGATTGCTTCTACTGGACAAATAGACACACAAGTTCCACATCCAATACATTTTTTCTTGTCTACCATAGACTCCTCCATTTGGAGATAGTTTAGCATAAATTAACAAGAAAGTAAACTATATTTTAAATTTATTGTGGTAAAATTTTGATTATTTTTTTTGTTCTATATTTTTATTTTTTGTTGATTTGAAAACTTTGTATATTTCAAATATTGACAAGATACACAAAAATACTCCAAACCCTATTCTAAGTATTTTTGACGGTAAAACTGATGCCAAAAGTGCTCCTCCTGCTGAAAAGAATACTCCTGAAATTATGATATACCAAATATTTTTGGTTTCAATATACCCGTTTTTATAATGTATTATAAGGCTTACTAGTGCCATGACTAAAAAACTAATTAAATTTATACCCTGACTGAGTTTTTGTTCTACGCCCAAAAATATAGTTAGAAGAGGAATGAGAAGCGTTCCGCCACCCATACCAAGTCCTCCAAATACACCAGCCATTAGACCAAATAGTATGTATAAAAATATCGTCATATTATAAGCTTTAATCCCCCTACAAACATTATTATTGCAAAAATCACTCGTACTGCTTTTGGTGGCAAGAATTTTAATGCATAAGAACCTATTATCCCGCCCAAGACCACACCAAGACCTATTGTTAGCAAAGGGAGCGATTCTATGTAACCTTTATAAACATATATAAATGCACTTATTATACTAAGCGGAAATATTACAGCTATTGCTGTTGCATGTGCATGCTTATTATCAAGTTTTAAAACTTTCTCTAGAATTGGCACGCATATCATACCTCCACCACCTCCAAAGAAACCATTTAAAAAGCCGATAACTGCACCCGAAAGCATCAAAAACAACTTTTGTTTTTTGACTGAATTAACTTTTTTCTTGCCTAGTATATCTTTTTGTTTTCTTTTCATGATAATATTATAAATAAATATGTAAAAAATATTTGATTATTGGGAAGAAATATTATATACTTAACTAGTATATAACTAATCCTAAATAAAAGGTGAACTATGCAAAAAAAATATAAAAGAAATCTTAAACCACTTTCTCTTGGGCTTGTCCTTCTTTCTCCTATTGCTCTTATAGGAGGAATTAAGCTTTCTAGTGTTAGCTCTAATGCCGATACTATTACATTAAGCGATTACAGCGAAAGTATTAACATTACCAATAGCTCCTTTACTGAAGGTGCTAATCCTTATGCTAGTGGCAATGTTACTGGCTGGAAAATTATTCAAACTGAAAGCAAAGCTACTGGCATGATTATTGACGTTGGTCAAACTTTTTCTACCTATCAGCAACACACCTATTTGCTAGACCAAAACCCTGTTGCTATTGGTACCAACAAAGATGATAACAAAATTTTGATGATTAACTCAAAAGATAAAGATGATGCGACTGACAATCTTGCTAAGAAAGGTTATCGTTCAAATGCTATTTCTCTTAAATCTAATTCTTATTACAAGTTCTCTGTCAAAGCCAAGACAGCTCTCAATGGTTCTCATGCTTCTGTTGCAAAAGGTTCTATTTATATCAATGGTTTAAAAGATAGTGAGGGAAAAGATGTCAAACTTGCACAAGAAGAATTTACCAATACCTCTTGGGCAACTTATTATTTCTATCTTGCAACTGGTGATGAACCACAAGAGATAACTATCGACCTATATCTTGGTTCTGAAACTGGATATTCTGATGGCGGAGTTGTTTTCTTTGATGACGTTACTTTGGAGCAGTTTGCACAAAACACTTTTTATAGAAACATTAATGAAATGAAACTTACAACAAATAAAAATGTTGTATACAATCTCGATAGTCTTGTTAGCAAAAAATCAAATATCGATATGAGCGGTTATAACTTTGATTTTGAAAATAAAATTGAAGGAACTATATCCTCTGCTCTTGGAGAGGAATGGAAAGCTATCACTACTGGTACTGATGCTAAGTATGGACATGCTAAGATTATTTCTGTTGAGAGAGGAACTCAAGGTTCTCAATTCCAACAAGAAACTGGTTATGATTTTGTTGGTAATGACCTTTCTTACAATGCGACTACTGAAAAAGAAAATACACAAGCTCTTGTTTTATATTCTACCAAAAATAGAAAAACTAGTTATGGTGTTAAATCTAAAGATATCGAAATCAAAGCTCACGGGTTCTACAAACTTTCTATGTATGTAAAAGTTTCTCAGATGGACGAAGGAAACTTTTATGTAAAAGTCCGTGAAAATAATGCAATTTATAATAGTGGCGTAAGTGAAGATAAATATACTCTTGCAGTTGGCAATAGCGAAGGTATTTCTTCTAATAAGACCGACAATTTCCATAACAATTATCAAAAGGTTGACTTCTATATTCGTGGACATCAGCTTTATGATACATCAGTTAATTTAGAGTTTTGGCTTGGAAGTGATGAAAATCCAGCATCAGGATGTGTTTTCATTGACAATATTACACTTTCTCATGTTAAGTTTGAGGAATTTGATAGCGCTACTAACAAACTTGCTCTTTCTACTTATTCATCATCACCTACTTTTAATAATGGCTATTTCAATGAAACTGAAAATGAAAATGCTGAACTTGCTTATCCTTTAAAGGCAAGTGGCTGGACACTTGAACAAAATGATAACAAAAATCTAAAACAACAGGCTGGTATAGTTTATCTTAAAAACGAAGCAAAATATGATGAAATGTACAAAGATAAATATGATTGGTATGGTATGTATCCTAATACTCCTAATGGTGTGGATGCTCCAAACAATGTTTATATGCTCTTTAATCAAAATGCATCATATCAAAATTTAACTTCTGACAGTTACACTCTTGAAAAAGGCAAATATTATAAATTGACTTTTGACTACTGGACAAGCCCTCTCTATACTAGTAAAGATGCTTCACTAACTATTGAGGTTGTAGATGATAATGGTATCACATTGTTTAAACAATCAGGTTTTGAAAGTGAAACTATGTGGTCAAAAGGAGAAATCTATTTCCACACTGCTGAGCAAACTTCTAATAATGTTAAAATAAAAATTCACTTTGGTGAAAATGAAAATAACAAGCTTGTTCAAGGTATTGCTTATCTTGACAACTTTGAAATTCAAGCTGACATAGCAAAAGAAGAATTTGATGCTGGTAAATATTCAGTTGACCTAACTGACTACCTTTTAAACCTTGACCCTAAGGAAGAAATTGGTAAGGATATATCTTCTTCAACTGCTTATCAATTTACAACAGACAATATTGATAACAGTATAGGTGGTATAATTCGTGGTAAAGACAACGTTTTCACAGAAGACTATGGAGTTGAAGTTGAAGACTCAAACATTTTAGTATTATCAACCTTTGCTCCTAGCAAAGCTAACTTGAAATCAAATTACAAGTTTTCTGTTGAGGCAAGTTCTTATTATAAATTGACCTTTGACTTACGCACAATTTTCCCTCATGGAATTGAAAATGACTTTACAACAGATGACCACAAAGAATGCAAATATGGGGTTTCTATTGGACTTAGCGACTTCAAACTCATTGAAGGACTTAAAAGCGAAGATAAATTTACAACTTATACTATCTATTTCAAAGCTGACAGTTCTACTACCCCACAACTTGACTTCTCACTTATATGTGACTGCGAAAACACAAATGGTAACGCATTTTTAACACACTTAAACTTTACCTCTGCTACACAAGACGAGTACACATCAGCTAAAAACTCTGATAACTTTGAAAAAACTATTTTCACCACAACTGAACTTGACAAAACTGATGATAACGAGGATGATGACACAAATAGCGGAAATGAAGTTGAAACTAGTCCAGAAAATTCAGTTTGGTTACTCATCCCTTCTATTATATTTGCAGTTGCAATTGTAATTGGTATAGCTGGCTGGGCATTACGTAAAATCAATATTAAAAAAGCTGAAAAAGTGCGTGAAGAAGCTTATGACCGCAAAATCAGTGTCAACCATGACATGGTACTCCGTGAAGCTCAAAGATTGCGTGATGAAGAGGTTAAAGCTTTAAAAGATACTAAGGCAAATCTCGAACAACAAAAAACTGAACTTGAAAATGCTCACAAGCAAGATATCAAAAATTCAAGACTTTCAAGCAAAGGAAAGATTACTAAGGAAACCGAAAGAACATTCAAGACTTATGCTTCTACAATGTCTAGGTTAAACGAAAAACTTGCAATTCTTGATGAACAGATAACTCATGCTATTTCTACTGACCACCTACTCGAACTTCAAAACAAAGTTGAAATGGATGAAGAGAAAAGACTTAAAAATGAAATGAAAATGGCTAGAGAACTTGCTAAGTATAATAAAGAGCAAGACAAGAACTAAAATAAAAAAGGTAGCAAATAATTGCTACTTTTTTTTATTTATTAATTTTTAAGATTATGATATTTTAGCAATAAAAAAATTGCCCATATAGAGCAACTCTTTTATTCATCGTCATCATCTCCAAAATCTTCGTCTTCGTCATCAAATTCTTCATCATCGTCTAAATCGATATCAAGGTCATCTTCATCAAGAATTTCATCTTCTTCTTCAAATTCTTCATCATCAAAGTCTACTCCATCAACTTCGTCATCAAAGTCTAGGTCGCCTCCAATATCACCATCATCATCCAATAATGAAGCTTTTGTAATATCTGTTACTGATGCCATTTCACCAGTTTCATCATCCATTGTTACGATATCTTCATCGTCTTCACGTGAAAGATAATCTTCCCAATCACCACTAAGTTCACCATCCTCGTTTTGGTGTTCTTTAAGGCAGTTTGCACACATGATTTCATCTGGTTGGATATAGTTTGTTTTACAGATAGGACAAAGTTCCAAATCAATATCATCAATATAATCACTTTTTGCTTCTAGTTCTGCCTTACAAACACTGCAATATTTATCCTTTTTTTGAATATAATTAAGTTCACATCTAGGACATCTAATATAAACTGGTTTTTTCATTTTTGCTCCTTCTTATTTTATTTTTTAGAATAAATCTTTATATTTGAAAAACTTTGACATTTTTCAAGAGTATTATACTTATTGTTATTGTAAATGTCTATTAAAAATCAACTGTTTTTTAACTTTTTT
>CARFEX010000011.1:0-1427 GCA_948971535.1 uncultured Eubacteriales bacterium
TTGACTTTGCAATATAAAATAAATCAGTTTAAAAATAGTAAGAAATATAATAAAATTACTCTACTGCTTTGTTTTCTAAAAATGTAAAAAGTTAAAATATAAATATTAATTTTTGTTTTAAAAACAAAAATCAAACCTACTAAGGTTTGATTTATTTTTATCTGGTAGCCTCTAGGGGGCGACGCGTAAAGAAAACTTGCCAGTGTGCAAGTTTTTAGCCAAAGCCTGGGAGCAACAATAGTTGCGGTCTGGCTCCGACAGGAGTCGAACCCTCGGGTTCGATTCCCGATAACTTAAGACCTAATATTTAATCAAAAAATAATGTTTATTGAAATCAAAAAACCGAATTGTAAAATTCGGTTTAATTTTATCTGGTAGCCTCTAGGGGAATCGAACCCCTGATTCCGCCGTGAGAGGGCGGCGTCTTAACCGCTTGACCAAGAGGCCACAAAGTTTGTACTTTCATATAATATCAAAATTTATAGTTAAATGCAAGGTTTTTTTATTATTTTTTAATAATTATTTTGTTTTTTTAACTTTTTTGCCTATACTTTCTCTTAGAGGTGACAAATGTTTGGAAGAAAAAAAGTTAAAATAGGTTTAGCTTTTGGTGGAGGTGGAGCAAGAGGCTTTACTCATCTTGGTGTTATAAAAGCTTTTGAGGAGTTTGGTCTTGAATTTGATTATGTTTGCGGTACCAGTGCAGGTAGTTTAATAGGTGCATTTTATAGTGCAGGCTACTCATTTGATGAAATGTATGAAATAGCTAAATCGGTTAGAGTAAAAGATATACGCAAAAATATAATTCCATTTACCCCTTCAAAACTAGATGGATTGATTTCTATAATCAGAGAACAACTTGGAGAAAAGAAAATCGAAGAGCTTCCTATCCCATATTCAGCAATCGCAGTGGATATTAAATCAACTCAACAATTATGTATTTCTCATGGTGACATTGCAACGGCAGTTGCTGGTTCATGTGCAGTACCTGCTATTTTTCAACCAGTTATTTTTAAAGATTATATTTTATGTGACGGTGGCCTACAAAATACAATTCCAGCAGACATTCCAAGATATTTTGGTTGTGATTATGTTATAAGTGTGGATGTAAATAAATCTCGTGGTTATGGCACTGAAAGTACAAAAATTCACGATGTTATAATGTGTTCTATAAGGATATTGATGAAAAGTAATGCAAAACAAGGATATCAATATTCAGACGTAGTGATAGCACCAGAGACGAAACGCTTTAAAGCTACCAAAACAGAGGGACTTGAAGAAATGATTGAAGAAGGATATAAAGCTACTATTGATGTGATGCCAAAAATTATGGAAATTTTTAAGAAAAATAAAAGAGTAAAATCGTTAACAAAACCTAGTGAAATTAAATTTATCTAAAAAAGACAGGCAATATTGTTTGTCTTTTT
>CARFEX010000011.1:1437-14797 GCA_948971535.1 uncultured Eubacteriales bacterium
AAGTTCAGATAAAATAGAGAGAAAATTAACAAAGATAAAAAAGAAAACTTTATCAAAAGGCTTTTGGATACGAGTTTCTTTATCTGCTTTTATTATCATAGCGACAGTTGTGACTTTTATATTATGTGGAGGTTTGTATGTTTTTGATGCATTTAAACCCAATGACAATTATACTAGTCAGGACTTTGAAATCCATTATATAGATGTTGGTCAAGGTGATGCAACACTTATTAAACTGCCTGATGATAAACTTGTACTTATTGACACAGGTGAAGCCACAGCAGGAGAAACACTTGTAAATTATATTTCAAGTTTTATGAATAATAAACGTTTTAAAGTGATTGATTATCTTATATTTACTCATCAAGATACCGACCATATTGGTTCTGGTAAAAAAGTTCTTGAAGAGTTTCAAGTTAATTGTGTATATCGTCCTATGCAATTATCTCAATATGAAATTTTGAACAATCTAGTAATAAATGTTAATTATCCTGCTTCTACCAGTAAAACATATTCTTCCCTTATTGAAATGGTTTATAAAGAACCTAACTGCGAAATGCGGTATTCTCAAATGGGCGAAAGCATAGTTGGCGATAGGTATGAGTTTAATTTTCTTTCGCCCTGGCCAGAGTTAATCAATGACAATACTAAAAATAATAATTTCAGTCCTATAATCATGTTAGAGTATAATTCAAAGAAATTTTTATTCACAGGTGATGCAGAGAGCATAATAGAAAATAAGGTGGCTGAAAAATATGGTTATCAACTTAAGGCGGATGTTTATAAGGTAGGCCACCATGGTTCAGATACTTCATCAAAAGCTGATTTCTTAAAAAAGGTTAATCCAACGTACTCAGTGATTTCAGTTGGTGAAAATAATCAATATAATCTACCAAACAACAAGGTTATAGAGAGGCTTAAAAATGTAGGCAGTCAAATTATGATGACAGCAGAACTAGGAACAATAATCTTTGCAGTAAATGAAAATTTTGAGATTGTTATACTATCACATACAGCCCCAAAATATGATGTAGTATTGATTGTTGTAATTGGCTTTGTATTATTAATGATGGTTTGGGGAATAAAAATAAAGAAAAAGAAAAGACAAAGAAAATAAATTTTTCAATTATAAATTTTGATTATTGAATTTTTTGTGTTATATTATAACTATGAAAGAAGAAAAGAAACCTATCAATATCGTTTTTGTTGCTCTTGATAGCAAACTAGCTAATAATGTTTCTTCTATGGTTTCAGAAAAGCTAGGTATGTTTTTCTCGGATAGCAAAGACTATATTGAATATGACCTATATGATAGCAAGGCGGTATTAAATAATTGTGGGGTTGATTATCTCAAAGATAGGGAAACAAAGGCATTAAAAAATCTATTGTCGTTTCATAATTTAGTAGTAAACTGCAATTTTGACCTATTTAAACACAATAGAAAACTTTTTACTAACAAGTCACTCATTTGTTATCTAAAATTACCACAAAACGCCTTGCAAAAGTCAGAGGTAGTAAATAGGTTATCTTATCTTAGTCATGACGAATATCTATCAAAAAATTGTGATGTTCAGATAGAATTAAAAAGTTCAAATATAAATGTTGCAGTAAAACGTACATTGGAAGTTTTAGAGGAGTCATTATGAAAATATCAGAAAAAGCATTAAATTATCTTAAGTCTATTACAGCACAAGCTATAACCAATTCAGGTTCAGGTCATACAGGCTCTTCGCTTGGTATGTCTTCATTTATGTTAGCACTTTTCAAAAACCATTATATCTTTGATATTTCAGATACAGACTTTTTGAATAGAGATAGATTGGTTTTTTCTGCGGGACATGCCTGCCCAGTGTATTACTCATTACTTTCTATGTTTGGCTTTGATGTAACACTACAAGACCTTAAAAATTTACGTAAATTCGGTTCTCGTACGCCCGGTCATCCTGAATATGGTACAACTGATGGAGTAGAAGTTAGCACAGGACCTCTCGGTCAAGGTATTGCAAATGCTGTTGGTATGGCTCTTGCTGAGAGTATACTTGAAGAAAGATTTAACTCAGTTGGCTTTCCAGTTATAGATAATTATACATACTGCGTTGCAAGTGATGGTGACCTTATGGAAGGTGTGGCAATGGAAGCTTGCTCATTAGCTGGAACTTTACGATTAAAACGTCTGGTGGTTTTGTATGATAACAATGATGTCACAATAGACGGAAATCTGCAAATTACAAATAGAGAGAATATAGCAAAAAAATTTAAAGCTATGGGTTGGAACGTAATCAAAGTTAGAAATGGAAATAAGTTCTCAGCATGTAGCATGGCAATAGGTAAAGCAAAAAAATCAGATAAGCCAACTTTGATAATCTTTAAAACTACAATAGGAATAGGAACTGCAAAAGCAGGAACATCATCCATTCATGGTATAGCACTTAATAGTGAAGAATTAAAAGTATTCAATGAAAAATTGGGAGTAGTTGAAAAGTTTTATATTCCAAACGATGTCCGTGATTGGTGTATGGCATCGTCTAGACGTGGAAAACTTTACCATGAAAAATGGAATCAAGAACTTGCGGTATATAGTAATACAAATCCAGATTTATATAAAG
This sequence comes from uncultured Eubacteriales bacterium, assembly GCA_948971535.1. Lineage (GTDB taxonomy): Bacteria > Bacillota > Clostridia > Christensenellales > UBA1242 > Caccovivens. The sequence continues at coordinate 4,044 of CARFEX010000011.1, forward strand.
AGTTTACAAATTTCTTTGATAGAAAAAAGGTGGATATTGAAAAGATAGCTAAAAACTCCTATAAGTGGGAGGAACTTAGTGGTAGAGCTTTTAATAAGATTGTTCTCAATGAAATATCAGAAAGATTACATCAAGTGGTTGGAGGAACAGCTGACGTAACACCTTCATCATTAGCATTTCTTGACAATGCTTCAAAGTATCAAGACGGAAATCGTAGAGGGAGAAATATAAATTTTGGTGTTAGGGAACATGCTATGGCAGGGATTTGTAATGGAATTGCTCTATACGAAGATTTTATTCCATTCTGTTCAACATTCTTAGCATTTTCTAACTATATGCTTCCAGCTATGCGTATGTCGGCTATGATGCACCTAGATGTAACATATATTTTCACACATGATAGTATTCATGTTGGTGAAGACGGACCTTCACATCAACCAATAGAACAGCTTGCACAACTTCGTTCAATTATAGGTCTTAAAACATTTAGACCATGTGATGCAAATGAACTTATAGCAAGTTACAAATTTATTGTAGAAAACAACGGCCCATGTGCAATGATTTTGTCAAGACAGAAGATGAAACTTGTTGAAAATACTTCATATAAGGATGCATGTAGTGGCGGATATATTGTTAAAAAAGCCAAAAAGAATGCAGATATAGTAATTTATGCAACAGGTAGCGAAGTAGCTCTTGCAGTAGAAGTTGCAAAGGAACTTGATAAAAAGTACGATGTTTCAGTTGTATCAATGCCTTGTATAGAAGTGTTTGAAGAGCAATCTCCATCGTATCAAAATAAAGTTTTACAAAAGGAAGCAAAGCTTCGTGTTTCAATAGAAGCTTCAAACGATAAAGTTTGGTATAAATATATTGGAGATGAAGGTTTGTATATCGGTGTCGATAAATATATGACCAGCGGAGAGGGGTCATTGGTATACGAAAAAGCAGGTTTCAATGTAAAAGAGATAGTAAGAAAAATCCAACGCAAACTTAGCAATAACAAATAAATAGACAATTATTTATCCAATAAAACATTTTTTTTGGGTCATAACAAAAATACCTCTAGTATAATATAATTAAAGAGGTATTTTTTATGTTTGATAAAAAAAGTTTGGTTTTGCTTTCTGCAAAAGGAGGAAACGAAAAGGCTGTTCTTTCTATGCAATGCGAAAGAAATATGCTTTCTGGCAAGCTCCGTTTGTACAGTTTTGGGTCTGAACCAAAGGGCATAATAAGCCTTGGGATTTTTGATAAAAGCAAGGTAGTTAAAGCAGGATTAACCAAAATTTCACCTATGCTTTTCTCATTTCAGACTCAAATTGAAAATTTACCACAGGATTTTTCATGTGCAGTGGTAAACTTTGTAGGCGGAGAGCCAACACCTTTATTATTCGGTACAACTGAAGGTCAAAGTGATAAAGAAGAGGTTTTTGACAATGTTATAGCTTCTTTACAAAGTGCTAAAACTATGAGTGATGTTGAAAAAGTGCTTGACGAAAATGGAATAGATTATGATGAAGAAGAAAAGGAAGAAATTGCAAACCTCATAGATAAAGAACTTTCAGATTGTGATGATTGCACTGAGGAAAAATGCAAAGAATGCAAGTATCGAAAATTTTATTATTCTCATATTTCATCTTTGTCAGAAGAAGAAGTTGATTTTATTGAAGATAAACCTGATGAAATTTATAGAAAACCCAACGAAAGCTATGCCTTTTATGATGAAATTAGACCTCAAGTTGAAAAACTATTTGAAAATAACCAGTCAGAAGACTATCTAGAAAAACTTATACCAAATTCCAAATGGGTCAAAGTTCAATTTGAAGAAAGTGGCGATTATTATGTGTTTGGACTAATTTATGCAGATGAAAAATTAAAATATGTTTGTTATGGAGTGCCCGGTATATATCAAAAACAACCACCACGTGAACTTTCAGGATATCCTGTGTGGTTCCCACTTGACGAGGAAAGGAATGAAGGTTTTGGTTATTGGCTAACATATCAAGATGCAAATAGTGGAGAAAGTGTAAGAGCGATTGTAGAATAATTCGCTCTTTTTTAGAATATAATTTCCATAGTGAGGGCAAAATGCAAGTATTTTCTATTGTAATGATAATAATCTTATCAATTTTATTGTTGTATTTGTTGCTATATACTTTAATAGGTTATCTGTGTTATAAAGCCTCTCTCGCTCGCAAAAGTACTGGCAAAAAATTATCTAGATTAAATCGTAAACTTAAAAGGAAAGAAGAGCAGCCTGATACATCATGGTGGCAAACCCAAAAAATAGAAGATTTATATTTGCAAAGTGATGACGGATTAAAGCTCTATGGTCATTTTATAGATAGAAATTCAAATATTACAGTAATATTAATTCATGGCTATGGTAGTTGTTGGCATCAACTGGCAGAGCAAGCAAAAATGTTTTATTCAAGAGGATATAACGTGCTTGCAGTTGAATGTCGTGCTCACGGTAAAAGTGAAGGCTATATGGTCGGCATGGGCTGGCTTGATAGACTTGACTTGTTAAAATGGATTGATTTATTAGTAGAACGAAATAATAATTGTAAAATTGTCCTTTATGGTGTTTCTATGGGTGCAAGTACTGTCTGTATGACACTTGGCGAAAAACTTCCAAACAATGTTACCTGTGCGATAGAAGATTGTGGTTTTGATAATGTATACAAAGAGTTCTCTTATGTTTATCATAAAAAACTTAAATTCACAAGCCCAGCAATATTCAAAATCTTTACAAGCTTTGTAAAAAGAGCTAGGAACTTTGACCTCAAAGATGGTGATGCATGCAAGCAACTTAAAAAATCCAAAACTCCACTTTTGTTAATTCATGGTAGCAATGATAAATTTGTGCCAACAGAAATGGTTTATAGACTAGCGGAGAGCTGTGCAAGCTCAAAAGAGATATATATCTGTGAGGGTGCAACGCATGCAGAAAGTTTTAAACTAGACCCTCAAACTTATCAAAGAAAGGTATATTCCTTTCTTTCAAAATATTGCAGTTAAATAAAAAAACATCGTGAAATTTCACGATGTTTTTTAGTCGTCATCACTTTGAGTGATAAGTTTTTGATAATTATTAATTGAATGATTTTTTTGTTCTTGTAAAAGTTCTTCACCATATTTTTCAAGAGTAATCTGATAACGTCTTTCACGTTTCAAGAATTCAAAATATTGCTCTTCATTCATTTTGCTATCAAGGTAAAGCTTTTTACTTTCTGGATTATATCTATAAATAGGGAAATATCCACATTCAACAGCTTTTTTAGTTTCATCTATCATATTAGCGAGGTCAAAACCTTGATTTATACATGGGCTATATGCAATAATAATTGAAACTCCATTATGAGCCTCAGCTTCTTTGAAAGCTTTGATACATTGGCTCATATTTGCACCAAGTGCAACTTGGGCAACATAAACGTTTGGATAAATCATAGCAATCTGACCAAGATTTTTCTTGTTTTGTCTACGTCCATTTTCAGCAAGCTTAACATTTGAACCCATAGGAGTAGACTTGCTTGATTGACCACCAGTGTTTGAGTAGGTTTCATTGTCCAGTACTAGAATGTTGACATTTTCTCCGCTTGCAAGTATGTGGTCTAGTCCGCCATAACCTATGTCATAAGCCCAACCATCACCACCAATTATCCAAGTGCTTTTGCCTGAGTTTTCTGTGTAAGTATTTCCTAGTTTCATACCCAGTCCAAATTCGGCATTATCTTCAAATAGACTGTTTGCCCATTTGATACCTTTTCCATTTTCATCTTTTGCAAAAGGGCAAGAGCCAAAAGTTCCACAATATATGCTTGAACATCCTGTCGCATTGGCAATCGTAAGATTATCTTTAAATAACATAGATAAAATTTTTATGTAAGGAGTTTCACCGCATCCAGCGCAAGCACCAGAAAATTCAAAGTAAGGCTTTTCAAATTGTAAACCTTTTGCATGGTCAGTTGAAAATAGAGTTTGCTTTGCCTGCTTAAAGGTGAGAGATTTGTTATATTTTTCTTTTTCTTCGTCTAGAATTTCGCTAGCCAAAGTCATTTCAAGAGCTTTCTTAATTGCAGGGCAGGTTCTTGCACAAACTCCACAACCAGTGCAGTCCTCTGGTGAAAGTTGAATTTTATAAAGTTTTTCTTTAAGACCAATAGCATTTGCAAAATCTTCACTACTGTCAATTTCGTTGTTTTCTACAAGGATTGCTCGAAGTGCTGAATGAGGACAAGCGAGCACACATTGCCCACATTGTACACAATTTTCCTTTATCCATTTAGGCAAACTTTTAGCAATATTACGTTTTTCCAAACTAGCAGTTCCAATCGGTGCACCAGCTCCAATTTTTTCAGCAGGAATATCATTTCCACGAAGTTCTGCCATAGGTTTCATAATCTCTTGATAAAATTTGTCATCAGGCACAACTGGCGTTTCATTTTCTTTTCCAGTCAAACTTTGAATATCTATTTCAACTAAGCTCTCGCTAGCAAGTGATATAGCTTTAATATTTTTTTGAATAACACTTTCACCTTTTCTCGCAAAAGTATTAGTAACTTCTTCTTTAATAGAGTTTAAGTAAACTTCTTCATCCAAAATTCCAGTTGCCTTAAATAGAGCAGTTTGCATAATAATGTTAATTTTATCTTTAAGCCCACACTCAAAAGCAATCTTGTTTGCGTCAATAATATAAAGTTTAGCATTTGCTTTTTTAAGCGAATTTATATAATATTTTGGTAAAACCTTTCCTATTTCATTGCTATTAAATATAGAGTTGATAAGAACTATACCATTCTCTTGCAAGCCTTCAAGGCAGTTGTATTTATGTATAAAAGAAAAGTTGTTAATTGAGATAATATTAGGATTTTTAGATAAATATGAACTTTTTATCGGCATTTTTGATAATCTAAGGTGAGAAATAGTCAAACTTCCTGATTTTTTAGAGTCGTACTCAAAGTAGCCTTGGATAAATTTGTCTGTGTTTTTTCCAAGGATTTTTATGGTTGACTTGCTAGCAGAAACCGTACCGTCAGAGCCAAGTCCAAAAGCTTTGATTTCAAATTGTTCAGATTTGTGTGTGTAATTTGTTTCTGCAAGAGTGACAATTCTTTCAACATTTGAAACTATACCAACAGCAAAATCTGTTTTACTATTTTTTAAAGACAGATTATTAAAAACTGCATCAATCTGACTAGGTGAGAAATCCTTTCCACCAAGACCATATCTTCCAGTAATTATCTTAATATTTTTGCCAGCCTTTTGCAATGTTGCCATAACGTCAAGTGCAAGAGGCTCTTCGCTTCCGCTTTCTTTTGTTCTATCTAGAACACAAATTTTTTCTACCGTTGAAGGTAAAACTTTCAAAAATTCATCTTGATAGAAAGGTCTGTAAACTCGAACCTTTATAAGACCAATTTTTTTGCCTTTATTTTGTTGTAAATATTCTTCAATAGCTTCACAACTACTGCCCATACTAACAACAATTTGCTTTGCATCATTATCGCCATAGTATTCAAAGAAATTATATTTTCTGCCAGTGTGTGAGTAGAAGTAGTCAAAACATTCATTAAATTTTTCTTTTAAATTTTCCTCGTGTAGTGTTACTGTATTTTCTCTACCTTGGAAAAAAACATCAGGATTTTGTGCTGTTCCAAACTGAGAAGTATCTGAACTAAATTTTAGCTTATTGTTTTTTATCTTGTCAATAAAAGGTGTATAAATCTCTTTTTCAAGAGGCAGAATTTTTTGTATTTCATGCGAGGTTCTAAACCCGTCAAAAAAGTGCATAGTAGCACCGCCACCATTGAGTGCCAGAGCATGAGAAATAAAAGCACAGTCTTGACATTCCTGAACAGAAGATGCACAAATCATATTAAAGCCAGTCATACGTGTTGCCATTACATCAGAATGGTCACAGAAGATGTTAAGAGCATGAGTTGCAATACTTCTTGCAGAAACATGCAAAACGCAAGGCAGACCTTCGCCAGCAATTTTATACATATTGGGTATCATAAGAAGCAGACCTTGGCTTGATGTAAAACTTGTTGCGGTTGCACCAGTCAATAAGGCACCATGCAAAACACCACTTACACCAGCTTCTGACTGCATTTCGATAACTTTAACTTTTTCACCTAGAATATTGGTAATATTTTCAACTGACATTACAGAAGCTTTTTCTGCCATAGGAGTAGAAGGAGTGATAGGATAAATAGGCACAACTTCACTAAAATTAAAAGCCACCTGTGCGGTGATGCTACCGCCGTCAGTTATGATTTCTTTCATAAAAACCTCCAGATAAAATAAAGTATATATATTTTGCTTTTCTTAGTCAAATCAATCGCTCGAATTGTGTGAGTATTGCTTGTAAAAATTTATATAGTTATATATAATAGAAGCATGAAAAGAGTGTTGTTAACTTTAAGCTATGACGGAACAAATTTCTATGGCTGGCAAAAACAAAATGGACTGAGAACTGTGCAAGGTGAAATAGAGAAAGCGATTGAGATTATTGCAGGCAAACCTTGTGAGGTGTTTGGCAGTGGAAGAACAGATGCAGGTGTGCATGCCTTGGCGCAGACAGCTCATTTTGACCTGCCAGTAGATATTCCTATATCAAGACTTAGTGAAGTTTTAAACAATCTTCTTCCAGGCGATATAGCAATAACTTGTGCAGAGGAAGTGGACTTAAATTTTCATGCAAGGTTTTCAATCAAGAAAAAGAGATATCAATATAGAGTATACAACGGCAATGTTAAGGACGCATTTATGTGTAACCGTATGGGCTGGGTTAAATATACTCTTGACGAAGAAAAAATGCTTGAGTGTGCAAAACTGTTAGAAGGCAGACATGACTTTCATGGTTATTGCTCGTCAGCAACCTGCACAAGTGATTTTATTAGAGAAATTTTTGCAATAGATATTTTGAAAGAAGACGACTTTTATTATTTTGAAGTAGAGGGCAGTGGCTTTTTATATAATATGGTGCGTATAATTGTAGGAACTATTGTAGATGTAGGAAGAGGCAAGCTTTCAATAGAAAGCGCCAGAGAAGCACTAGAAAAAGGTGACCGCTCAAAAGCAGGAGTAACGATGCCTGCAAGCGGACTATATTTAAAAAGTACAACTTATTAAAATTATTATAGAAAATTGCACAAGTAGTATACAAAAAATTTGCAAAATTTATATGATTGTGCTAAACTAAACAACATGGAGAAAATATGAAAACAGATAGAGAGTTAAAAGATTTATGGATAAAGTTTTTTGAAAAACATAACTTCAAACGTATTCCAGGTTATTCAATAATACCTGAAAATGACCCAACAGTACTTTTCACAACTGCAGGTATGCATCCACTTGTGCCATATCTATTAGGTGAAACTCATCCTGCAGGAAACCGTATATTTGATGTTCAAAGATGTATAAGAACAAATGATATTGACGAGGTTGGAGATAATAGCCACCTTACATGCTTTGAAATGTTAGGAAACTGGACACTTGGTGCGTGTGATAAAAAGCAGATGATAAATTATTCTTATGAATTTTTAACAAGTAAAGAGTACCTAGGCATACCAAAAGAAAGAATTGCAACCTCGGTCTTTGCAGGAAATGAAATTGCACCACGTGATGAAGAAGCTTATAAAGCATGGAAGGAATGTGGAATAGAAGAAGTATATTTTCTGCCAACAGAAAATAACTGGTGGGCACTTGGTGGCGGAGTAGGACCATGTGGACCAGATAGTGAAATGTTTTATATCACTGACAAACCAAAATGCTGTGAAAAATGCAGTCCTTCTTGTGACTGTGGGAGATATCTAGAAATTTGGAATGATGTATTTATGCAATACAATGTAGAAAATGCAGGTGAAAAAGCAGTAGCACTTGCAAAACCAAATATAGATACAGGAATGGGACTTGAACGTACTGTCAGTGTGCTAAATGGTCAAAAGAGTGTTTATGATAGCGGATGCCTTAGACGAGTGATAGAATTTATAGCCACAAAAGCAAATGTAAAATATGATGAAAATGAAAAGGCAACTCGCTCTTATAGAATTATAACAGACCACCTCCGCTCAGCAACTTTTGTGCTTGGTGACGAAAGAGGAGTAGTTCCGTCAAATGTAGGTCAAGGCTATATTTTGCGTAGATTTATTCGCCGTAGTGTAAACTGTGCTAGAAATATCGGTTTTGACACAAAATATTTTGCAGATATTGCTGATATGTATGTTGATGAATATGGCAAGGATTATGCTGATATTAATTCAAATAGAGAAAAGGTAAAAGACGAACTTATCAAAGAGGTAGGCAAATTTTCAAAGGCGATTGATGAAGGATATAAAGAGTTTGAAAAAGTTATCCGTGGTATCGAAAAACACAAAGAGTTTGCAAGTCAAAAAGGTGAAAAAGTTGAAAATATAATTTCAGGCAAAGCTTCTTTTAGACTGTATGATACTTTTGGTTTTCCTATTGAACTTACTTGCGAACTGGCAAAAGAAAAAGGTTATCAAGTAGATACGAAAGGTTTTGAGGATATGTTTAAAGAACATCAAGAAAAGTCAAGGCAGGCTTCAGCTGGTATGTTTAAAGGAGGACTTGCAGACGGTTCAAAACAAAGTGCTCGCTTGCATACTGCAACACATATTATGCTTGCAGGTCTTCAAAAAATGTTTGGTAAGCAAGTCGAACAAAAAGGCTCTAATATTACACCAGAAAGATTGAGATTTGACTTCAATCTTGACCATAAAATGACAAGTGAAGAGCTCAAAGAACTCGAAACTTTTGTCAATGACGCAATTGCACGTGAACTTTCTGTTACATGTGAAGTTATGAGCCTTGATAAAGCACGTGAAAGTGGAGCTCATGGTACATTTTCATCAAAATATGGTGATGAAGTTAAAGTTTACACTGTTGGTGATGTGAGCAAAGAAATTTGTGGTGGTCCACATGCAGAAAATACAAAAGAACTGCATCATTTCAAAATTCTAAAAGAAGAGTCTTCTTCAAGCGGAATTAGAAGAATTAAAGCTATCATAGATTAGTATTGAAAAAATAAATAGTTTATGTTATAATATTACTATATAAAGGGGGTCCAAATGGCAAAGGATAAGGTAAAAAAAGGATTTGCGTTTTATTTAATGATGCTTATTCTCATTCTTGTTGCAGCATTTATGGTATGGGTTACTATAATGATGTTTTCGCCAGGAAAGGATATCTTAGGTATAAAGTATTATAAATACGAGTATAACAATGATTACGTGCATACAACTGATGAGTCGCAAACGCCTATAAATTTTTCAAATATCAGTGAAATTAAAATAGATACAGTTGTAGCAAATGTAAATGTTATAAAAGGTGATGTTGAAAAGGATACAATAGTTGTCAAAAATAAGTCTATGGGTTTTGCCAAAGCTTCTGATAATACAGACTTTACAAAATCAATCACTCTTGAAGGTAGCACATTGGTAGTGCATGTAAGTGGGCCTCTTGGCTTTTTAAATCTTCAAAAAGACATAGAAGTTCAAATTGTGGTGCCAAATAATTCATCCACAAATTTAACTTCCACAAAAATTAACATAACTACTCAGTCAGGAAATATCGCTATCGGAAATGAACTTAGTAGCGATGAAACTTTGACAAACGAAAATATAATCCAAATTTCAGATATATCACTCAATAGCAATACAGGTAAAATCAAGTTTAATAAAGGATGCCGTTCGTTGTTTTCAACTTTTAATGTAAGAACAGTTTCAGGCAGAGTTGATAGTGATACAGATATAGCAATAAAGGCTGATGAAGCTTTTATTAGTACAGAAACAGGAACAATCAACTTAGAAAAAATAAAATTTTCAAATACAGATTATTCCGATTTGAATGCAGAAAAAATTCTTTCATTACAAGTAAATAATGGTAAATTTATTCAAAGTGAAAAAGGTCAAATTTACGGAACAGTTTCACTATTGACTAAGAATGGAAATTTCAGTTTTGGTACTATTGAAGGACATCTACTTGCAAACAATACAAGGGATAAAATTGAAAGTCCGACAATAAATGCAAAAAGTGTAGTAAAGGATGTAAGTATTCCTTATGGCAATAATTCAAATATAAATATAGGTGATGTTGGCGGACAAATAAATATAGCCAATAAAGGTGGTTCAATTTTGATAGGTTCTAGCGAAAATGGTGGAATACATCAAACAAGCTGGATATCAAGTAGTAGTGGAAAAATTGAAGCAAGTGTAGCTGACAATGGCGCTAATATAGAACATTATTTCACTTCAAAAAATGGTGAAATCAATGTTAAATATACTAGTGAAATCGCATCTAAAAATGAACTTAAATCCGATAATGGTGCAATATTTATGGCAATAAAAAGCGGATATAAATTTTTACTTGAAGCCAAAGACAATAAAGGTGACTATGTAAAACTTAACGAAAATATTGAGTTTGAGTTTATCGATGCGAAAGAATATACTATGCCATTTTATTACAATAATTATGTGGGAGTAAAAAACACAATTTTATTGCAAACAAATGGTTCAATGAGAGGAACTTTACTAAGTATATAATAAATTGGCTTAACAATTAAAAACCTTCAATTGAGAAGGTTTTTATTTTTTTTGACGAAAAAAAGTTGACAATAAAAAATTTAGAGATATTATTTGTACTGACAAAGTTTATTATGTTATAATAAAAATAGAAAAGACAATTAGGAGTTAAGATGAAACTATTACATACTGCCGATTTACATTTGG
>CARFEX010000012.1 GCA_948971535.1 uncultured Eubacteriales bacterium
CATAAAATAAGGGGAAGTGTGAGTTTGTAATGGTAAATGTGTTAATTATTTTATAAAGCTAGGACGATAGATAAATTTTTGAAAATATCATTTTTATGTTGTTTTTTATTGTTTTTATGGTAAAATATTGTTATGGATAATTATAAATTTGAGTTGCATTCAAAATATAAGCCTTCAGGTGACCAACCGCAAGCTATTGAAAAACTTGTGGACGGCTTGAATGACGGTCTTAAAGAACAGGTGCTTTTGGGAGTTACTGGTTCTGGAAAAACTTTTACTATGGCAAACATAATAAAAGAAGTAAATAGACCGACACTTGTTATTGCTCACAACAAAACTCTTGCAGCTCAATTATGTAATGAGTTTCGAGAATTTTTTCCAAACAATCGTGTGGAATATTTTGTTTCCTACTATGACTACTATCAACCTGAGGCTTACATTGTTTCATCTGACACATATATTGAAAAAGACATGGCTATCAATGACGAAATTGATAAACTTCGTTCTAGTGCGACTTCTTCAATTCTTGAAAGGGATGATGTTATCATAGTTGCCTCGGTTTCTTGTATTTATGGGTTAGGCAATCCAGATGAATATTACAACTTGCATATCTCATTACGCAAGGGGCAGATGATAGACCGAGATGAAGTTATTGCAAGATTAATTTCTATTCAATATATGCGTAATGACATTGATTTCAAACGTTCCACCTTTCGAGTTAAAGGCGACATACTTGATATTTTCCCTGCCAATCAATCAGAAATGGCTGTTCGAGTTGAATTTTTTGGCGATGAAATTGAGAGAATATATGAGTTTGAGTCTGTGTCTGGAAATTTAATAAATGAACTTTCATATGTTGCTATTTATCCTGCTACTCATTATGCTGTTGGCAAAGATAGAATGGATAATGCATTAAAGCAAATAAGCATTGATAGGGAACAGGCTGTAAAAGATTTTACCGCACAAGGAAAACTTATAGAGGCAGAGCGAATAGGACAGCGTGTTGCCTATGATATGGAAATGATGCAAGAGGTAGGTTATTGCAGTGGTATAGAAAACTACTCACGTTACTTTGACGGAAGAAGACCTGGCGAGGCGCCTTACACACTTATAGATTACTTTCCAAAAGGCTTTTTGACAATTATTGATGAAAGTCACATGACACTTCCTCAAATACGTGCTATGTATAATGGCGATAAGGCGAGAAAAACCTCACTTGTTGATTTTGGGTTTAGGCTTGAAGCTGCAAGAGATAATAGACCTTTAACTTTTGATGAGTTTAAAGACAAGCTAGGACAGGTTATCTATGTTTCTGCAACTCCTGCCAAGTACGAAAAAGAACGTGCAGGGCAGATTGTTGAGCAGGTTATTAGACCAACTGGACTACTTGACCCTATAATTGAAATAAAACATATTAAAAATCAAATTGAGCAGCTGATGAATGAGGCTAAAAAGGTTATTGATAAAGGCGGAAGAGTTTTGGTTACTACCTTAACTAAAAAAATGGCAGAAAGTTTGACTATATATCTTCAAGAGCATAATTTTAAAACCAAATACATGCACTCTGAAATCGACACTATGGAAAGGGTTGAGATAATAAATGGCTTACGTTCAGGCGAATTTGATATACTTGTTGGAATAAACCTTTTAAGAGAAGGGCTTGACATGCCAGAGGTTGAGCTAGTGTGCATACTTGATGCTGATAAAGAGGGATTCTTGCGTAGTGAAGGCGCACTCATTCAAACTATTGGTCGTGCAGCGAGAAATGCTAATGGTCGAGTTATCATGTTTGCCGATAATATGACAGACTCTATGAAACGAGCAATAGAAATTACAAGGTCAAGACGTCAGTTGCAAGAAAACTATAATAGAGAGCATAATATCACTCCAAAAACCATAATTAAAGCGATAAATAATACATTGGAAATCACTAAAAAGGTTAATGAAACATCTATTAAAAAATCTGAAATTCCAAAGGAAATAGAAAAACTAAACGCTATGATGAAAGTTGCATCAGCTAGTTTGGACTTTGAACGTGCAATAGAATTGCGCAATAAAATCCAAGCTTTGAAAAAAAGATTGCAAGAAAAATAGATTAAAAAAATAAAAACAAAATGAAAAAATTACATTTTGTTTTTTTATTAGAAATATTTGTTACAAAAGCATTAAAAGTGGTATAATATAGGCATGGAAAATACAATTAAAATTCGCGGAGCGAAAGAGAACAATTTAAAAAATGTTGATTTAGAAATACCAAAGAGTAAGCTGGTTGTTTTTACTGGTGTGTCAGGTAGTGGAAAGTCCAGTTTGGCTTTTGGAACCATATTTGCAGAGGGGCAAAGGCGATATATAGAAAGCCTTTCTTCTTATGCTCGTCAGTTTTTAGGTCAAGCACAAAAACCTGATGTTGAGGCTATTGACGGTCTTTCTCCAGCCATTTCTATTGACCAGAAAACAACAAATCATAATCCGAGGTCTACTGTTGGTACTGTAACTGAGATTTATGATTATCTCAGACTTTTGTATGCGAGGGTTGGTGTGCCATATTGTCCACACTGCAACAAGCCTATCAAACAACAGAGCATAGACCAAATTGTAGATGCTGTTATGGTGTTTGGAAGTGGAGCAAAACTCACAATACTTGCACCTATAGTACGTAAGCAAAAGGGGGCATTTGCCAAAACTTTTGAAAGTCTCAAAAAAAGTGGTTTTGTTCGTGTTCAGGTTGACGGTAGCATTTGGACTTTGGACGAAGAGATAGTTCTTGACAAAAATTTGAAACATGATATACGTGCAGTTGTAGACAGAATTGTTTTAAAAGATGGTATACAGAGTAGATTAACGGATAGTTTGGAAACAGCTATCAAATTAGCAGACGGATTGGTTATAGTTGAAAAAGAAGGTGAGGAAACTCTTTTTAGTACTAATTATGCTTGTCCTGATTGTGGTTGGACACTTGAAGAAATTACGCCAAGATTGTTTTCCTTCAATGCACCGTTTGGAGCTTGTCCAAAATGTTTGGGGCTTGGACAGACAACTGATATAGATGAAAATATTATTTTGAAAAACAGTGATAAATCTATAGAAGAGGGAGCTTTTGATTTGACTGGTTGGCGCTATGATGGCACAATGGCAAGCAGATATTTTAATGCACTATCTAGAACCTATGGGATACCACTTGATAAACCAGTGAATACTCTATCTCGTAAACATCTAGATATAATCTTTTATGGCAATAATGGAGAAACACTTGATTTATTTGAAAGTGAAAAGCAAAATAAAACGTTTGAACATTATAATGGCAAAAAAGCACTTTCTTTTGAAGGTATTATAACAAACTTAAAAAGACGTCTGCTTGAAAGTAAAAGCGATTTTATCAAGCTTGAAATATCAAAGTTTGTCAGAGAGCAAACTTGTCCAGCCTGCAAAGGTAAAAGACTAAATGAAAGTGCACTATCTGTAAAAATCAACAAAAAAGATATAGAAGAAACCTGCGATATGTGCGTTGGTGAACTAGTGCCTTATTTTGCTAATTTAAAACTAAGTAGTTCTGACCAAGATATAGCAAAAAGTATTTTGAAAGAAATAAACGCAAGACTAAAATTCTTGTCTGATGTAGGTCTTGATTATTTAACCCTTTCACGTTCAGCAGAGACTCTTTCGGGAGGTGAAGCTCAAAGAATACGTCTTGCAACTCAGATAGGCAGTGGGCTTTCAGGAGTATTATATATTCTTGATGAACCTAGTATTGGACTTCATCAACGTGATAATGAAAGGCTTATTGAAACTATGAAAAATTTGCGTGACCTTGGAAATACTCTTATTGTTGTTGAACATGATGAAGATACCATTCGTACAGCAGACTGGATTGTGGATGTAGGACCTTATGCAGGTGTGCATGGTGGTGAAATTGTTGCAAATGGCGAACTTAAAGATATTCTTGCAAGCAAAAAGTCTATAACAGCCAGCTTTTTAAGAGGTGATGATAAAATTGATGTGCCGAAAGAAAGACGTAAGCCCGAAAAATTCTTAAAAGTTAAAGGAGCTTGTGAAAATAACCTTAAAGATATTGATGTTGATATTCCTCTTGGTGTTTTTACTTGTGTAACAGGTGTTTCAGGTAGTGGAAAGTCCAGTCTTGTAAATGAAATCGTTTTCCCTTATCTTTCAAATGTGCTAAATGGTAGCCGCCTTGAAAATGGCAAGTTTGCAAAAATAGAGAATGCAAGTCAGCTTGATAAAGTTATTGATATCGACCAATCTCCTATTGGAAGGACTCCACGATCAAACCCAGCAACTTACGTAGGTATATTTACTCAAATTAGAGAGCTATTTGCAAGTACACCAGATGCAAAGGCCAGAGGATATAGTATCGGCCGATTTAGTTTCAATGTAAAAGGCGGGCGATGCGAAGTGTGTGAGGGTGCTGGTGTGAAAGAAATAGAAATGTACTTCTTACCAGATATTCTTGTTCCTTGTGAAGTCTGCAAAGGTAAACGATATAATCGTGAAACTTTGGAAGTGACTTATAAAGGAAAGACAATAGCAGATGTACTTGAAATGACAGTTGAAGAGGCATTGCAATTTTTTGAAAATATCCCATCTATAAAAAATAAAATACAAGCTCTTCATGATGTAGGTCTTGATTATATAAAATTAGGTCAGCCAGCAACAACACTTTCAGGAGGAGAGGCACAACGAGTTAAATTAGCATCAGAGCTTTCAAGAAAGTCAACAGGGAAAACAATCTATCTTCTTGACGAGCCGACAACAGGGCTTCACATGTATGACGTGAAAAAGCTTGTGAAAATTCTAGATAGACTTGTGCAAAATGGTAATACCGTTGTAGTTATTGAACATAATCTAGATGTAATCAAATCAGCTGATTATATTATAGACCTTGGTCCAGAAGGTGGGAGCGGTGGCGGAACTGTGGTCGCAACTGGAACGCCAGAAGAAATTGCAAAAGTAAAAAATAGTTATACAGGCAGATTTTTAAAAAATATGCTAAACTAGTTAAATAATTTTAAAATTCAACTTAATTATTACAAAACAAAAAAATGAAAAAAGAGGTTAAAATTAACCTCTTTTTTTAGGAACACAAGAATTTTGCGTTTGGAATTAATGTTTTTGTTATCTATTCGTTTTCACCATTATTATTGATAGGTTCAAGGATTTGAATATTCTTTGGTTCGAGAACTACAAGGTCTTTTTGTTCAAGAGTTACAGTGTCTTCTTTATTTTCGCTTGTAGTAGTTTGAGTTTTTGCTTTCTTTTGTTTTTTTACATTTGCTAAATATTGCTTAGCTTCTTTTGTCTCTTTCTTAATATTTTTACCTACATTATTTAACATATCTTTTATTATTGCATCAGAGACTTTTCCTTCACGTATTCCTTTTTCCATTACAAGAATAGCAGCAGGGTCGTTGATAATCTTGTTTGCTATTTCTAATGCAAGAGTATGCTTTGTTTCTTCAGAATTAAGAGTTTCGTCAATAGATATAGGATTGCTTATAATGTCATTTCTCAAAGAACCAATATTTGTAGCAAGTTCTTTTGTCTTTTTAGTTTTCTTGCCTTTGTTAATTCCTATTTGCATAACACCAAGTGCCATATAAACACCTTTTCTTAGGTCTGCAATTTGGTATGGGTCAGAAATTTGCTTAACATAACTTTCAGCCTTGTTTATTTCATCTTGCTTGTTGCTTAAAGTGCTATCAGAAAGTGGAACAACTGTAGATTTAGCTTTATTTATATCACTCTGAGAGTTGTTTGGCAAAACTGGACTAGATTGATTGTTTTTAACATTATCAAGGTCTTTTAGTAGCAAATTATTGTTTTGAAAGTTATCCAAATCAATATCATCTTGTATTGAATTTGCAATATCATCTTGCATTACACTTTCATTAAGTAGTACTTTCGCAATTTTTTGTGCATCCTCTAAATATTTTACTGATCTATTTTCTTTTACATCAATTTGATTGATAAGTTGTATTACTGGATTTGCTAGTGCGAAAATTATACTATCAAGTTCTTCTTGTTTTTCTTTAACAGTATTTTTAGTAGTATCATTGATTAACTCGTCTTCAAAATCAATTTTATTTAAAAGTTCTAATGTTGAAAGAAGAACTACAAGTTGAGCTTGTTTTCTAGAAAGTGGGATATCAACTTCACCATTGATAACAGGCTTTCCACTCATTTGAGATTGAACATTGATAAAAAGTGAATATAAGCAATTTCTATCAAATGGATTACTTTTAATTTCTTTAAGAAGTTGTTCAGTATCCATATTCATATAGTGTTCGCCAAGATTTACTTTTCCATCTTCTTGAAATTCATCAAATAAATATTCATAAAAACCGTCTTTATTAATTTTAACAATAGGATTTTTGGCAGTAGGGTCAAGAGCAACATCACAAGAAGATTTGTCATAACTCATAGATTTAAGAAGTGAAACAAGTGCCATGTCATGGAAGAATTTTTTAACAATATCTTTATCTGCAATTTTGCAATCATCACTATTTAGAATATCTTGAGAAATTCTTGTTACTTGTTCATTAAATATGTCATTATTAAAAATTTTAAATGCGTTGTCTTGCATCATTTGATAAGCATAAACTCCAAGTTTGTATTCAAGAGCAGAAAGTTTTTTGCTTTCTTCGTCAGTCAAGCTTTGACCAGCGGCTTTGATAACAGCACAAGAAGCAAGGAGTGCAAATACTCTTGAGTCAGCCTCTCTACCTTTACCTTCCATATTTTGACAAGCAATATTTAAAACTTTTGCAACAAGTCTTTCTGGAGTAACCAAATCAAGGTTTTCGTTATCAAAGAGGTTGTTGTAAACTTTTGTAAAAGTTTCACCATAATTGCCTATTTCAAAACTAAAACCAGGATTAGAAATATAGTCAGCAAAAGATTTTAATAATTCAGCTTCATTTTTCTTAACACCTTTTTTAGCATTATCAAGATTGATTTTTGCAACACTAGTAAGATTATTAAAATAATCATTGGCTTGTTTAAAGTTCATAGTGCAAGTATGTTCATCTTTAATATTACCAACAAATTGACCAATACGATTTATCACAAAAATAACATTGGCGATAAAGCTATCTCCTCCTGTGATAATTTCATCAGGAAGTCCTGATTTTAAGCCGTCTGCGAGAATACTATTTGGTGTAAGTGACTGGTTTTTTACTTCATCAAGAATTTTTTGTATCAATTTAGACATAATCCCTCCAATTTTTTGATAGTTATATTTTAACACTTTTTTCCTCTGTTTTCAAGGGGTAAAATCAAAAAAAATAAGAAAAATAGCTATTTTAGCCTAAAAACAACCCCTGGTTTAGGTGATGCAACGTCAATTTTAAAGTCAATACCTTCATTTAAACCTCTTTTTGATAATTCATTACATATAAACTGATATGCAAGTTCTGGTGAATTATTCTCTTCACTAAGGTGTGAAAGCACTATTTGCCTTGTCCCTGAAAGCACAAGTCTTTCTATTGCATTGGCACTTGCTAGGTTTGAAAGGTGACCATTTGGCCCATCAATTCTTCTCTTTAATGAAAGAGGGTATTTAAGACTATTATACAAACGCTGTCTGTCATAATTGGCTTCCAAATACACAAGTTGACTTCCTGAAATTGATTGAAGTATCTTATCGTTAGTATGTCCTAAATCAGTTAAAATAGAAATTTTTTTGTTATTCTCTTCAAAGGAAAAACCATAACATTTCACGTCATGAGGCACTTCAACTGGTCGAATAATAAGTTCTTTAAAAGAAAAATCTCCAGTAAAAAGTTTTCTATTTTCTTGCTTAACATTTTTGAGCTGACCATCAAGACCTAGCCAAACATCTTCATGAGCAAAAACAGGCTTATTAAATTTTTTTGAAAATACATCTATGCCTTTTGTATGGTCGGTGTGTTCGTGAGTGACCATTATTGCATCAATGTCATCAGGGTTTACTCCTAAAAGAGAAAGCCTATTAACAGTTTCTTGACATGACAAACCATCGTCAACTAAAATTTTGGTGTTGTCGGTTTCAAGATAGGTTAAATTGCCTTTGCTACCTGATGCAAGATTGATGATTCGCATAAAAGTATTATAACACAAATTGTTTAATATTTAAATACTTTTTTGCCATAAATTTGTTTATGTGATTTGAATTAATAAAAAATTCCCAATGAAATGGGAATTAATTTTTATTTTTTTTGTCCTCTATTTTGGAAGTGGTGTTTTTACGCATATTTTTTTCAAAAGTTACAAACTTGTCGATAACATATAGAAGATAACCAAGAGCAATAAAAATTACCAATAGAATGGATATCCACATAAAGAATCCTCCCCAGCCTAGCTTTGCAACATTTAAAAAGAAATAAGGATACAATAAAATTCCTTCACCACCTCCTATGAACGAAGCACGAATAAGAATAAAAACAACGTAAACAAGAGGCATTATTGTACTTAAAAGTGGAAAGTACCATTTAACTTTTTTGTGTTCATAAAATAAGAACCAGTCAACAGTGAACATAATCGGTAAAATTAAATGCATAATTAGGTTTGAAGGGGATAAAAAGTATTCAGAAGCACTTTTGTCTTTTGCAAGCAAAATATTGTAAACAAAGAAAGTTACAAGTATCATAATTACGCAAAGAAACTTAAATGTTGGGGATATATTTACATAACCGTCTTCTTTACGATTGATAGCTTTTATGGTGTAAATCAAACTAGCAAACATCATGCCCATACAAATGTAATTGCTAAGGTTGGTATAGTAAACGTAAAAATTGACATTAAACTCGCCGTCAAAGTAACCCAAGCTTCCGATAATTCCAAATATTGCAAGAGTGCAATATACCACTTGAAAAATAAGTTGAGCAGTTCTATTTTTAATCATAACCTTCCTCCGAATTTTTCTTATTATATAAAAAAATTTCAAAAACTACAAATATTTTATAAAAAAAGGTTGAGTAAATACAAAATTTCAATAAATAAAAAGTTTATTAATCAAAAAAGCAAAAGTAGAAACTTTTGCTTTGCAGTTATAACTCTATAATAATTTTTTAGACTATTCTGCTAATGATGATAACTTTTCAATTTCCTTTGCGATATCAAGGCGAGGGAAGAGTATTCCTGTTTCGCCAAGTATTTTTCCTGTTTCAAGTCCATTAAAGTTGTCAAGATTTTCAAAATTCGCACTTGGGTCAAGTCCAAGCGCAGTCAAAACTTTGTTTGAACACTCTGGCAAGAATGATTGAAGAAGGGTAGAGCCTATTCTAATTGCTTCAAGGAGGTTTCTCATAATTACTGCAAGTCTATTATTCTTTGCTTCGTCTTTTGCAACAGCCCAAGGTTCAACTTTTTGAATATAAGTGTTTGCGAGAGTGAAGATATTGAAAATTGACATTAACGACTTTGATACGTCATAGTTTTCCATGAACGCAAATGTGTTTTTCACTTCGTCAAGCACATCTTTTTGAAGGGCAATATCGTCATTTTCTTTTAGTTCTTTGATTTCAGGTATAACAGAGCCAAAATATTTTTTTACCATGCTAAGTGTTCTTGAAACAAGATTACCAAAGTTGTTTGAGAGGTCACTATTAAATCTATTGAGGAATATTTCGGTTGTATAATTTCCGTCAGAACCAAAAGGAATTTCTCTAAGCAAAATGTATCTTATAGCATCAGCAGAGTAGAGTGGAACAAGAACTCGAGGGTCAATACATTCCTTAGCACCATTTGTTTTGCTCTTTGAAAGTTTGTCGCCTCCAAAAAGTAACCAGCCATGTCCGAAAACTTTTTTTGGAAGTGGAATGTCAAGCGCCATAAGCATAGCAGGCCAAATAATTGCGTGGAAACGAACAATTTCTTTTCCTATTACGTGAACATTTGCAGGCCAGAATTTCTCGAATAAAGATTGGTCATCAGAACCATATCCAAGAGCTGTAATATAGTTCGTGAGGGCATCAATCCAAACGTAGATAGTATGTTTTGAGTCAAAGTCAACAGGGATACCCCATTTTACAGAAGTTCTAGTAACACAAAGGTCGCTAAGTCCTGGTTTAAGAAAATTGTTAACCATTTCATTTACACGTGTTTGAGGTTGCAAGAATTCAGGATTTTCTTTATAAAGCTTTAAAAGTTTGTCTGTGAAAGCTGAAAGTTTGAAAAAGTAAGCTTCTTCTTTTTGTGGCGCAACAGCACGACCACAGTCTGGACATTTTCCGTCTACAAGTTGACTTTCAGTCCAAAAAGACTCGCAAGGGGTACAATAAAGTCCTTCATATTCACTCTTGTAAATAAATCCTTTGTCATAAAGCTTTTTAAATATCTTTTGAACAGCCTTTTCATGATAGCTATCAGTTGTTCTTATAAACTTGTCATAAGAAATTCCTAAGCTCGCCCAAAGTGCTTTTGCATCAGCAATCATTTCGTCAAGATATTCAATCTCGCTTACACCTTTTTCTTTTGCTGAAAGAGCTATCTTTTGACCATGTTCGTCAGTTCCTGTCAAGAAAAATACATCTTTGCCTTGCTTGCGGTTAAATCTAGCTACTGCATCACAAATAACAGTAGTGTAGCAGTTGCCAAGTGTAAACTTTCTGCTTGGATAATAGATAGGTGTTGTAATATAAAATTTATCGTTCATGTTCACTCCATTTTTTTTACTTTAGTAATAGTATCACATTGAAAAACAAAAAGTCAACTTTATTTATAATTTAGCAAATTGATAAATAAGGTTTAATAAAAAACATATCAAAATTCTGATATGTTTTAAATAAAATAATTAAATAAAGCTATTTATAAAATTTTTAACTCTTTTTTGTCCAGCGGTCAGATTTTTCTAAAACTACTTTTCCACTTTCAAGTGATTTTGGAACGCAGATTGTTCTCTGATTTTTTGAGCCTTTAAACATAAGTTCTAAGCTTCTTTGACTTAGTACAAACTTGCCGTCAATAAGTACATCTATATATTTGAGAAGTTCTTGTCCGCCCTCAACTTTGCCCGAATAAAGCTCCTCAAAAACGAAGCCTGTATAGCAAGCTATTTCAAGTCCCATTGCTTTAATTTCTTTTGCAAGTGGTATTAATTTTTTAGCCTGCAAAAATGGTTCTCCACCCGAAAATGTAACACCGCTAAGCAGGGGATTTGCTTTTATCTCTTTTGAAATGTTTTTGATATTTACAAGCTTTCCACCTTTAAAGTCATGAGTTTGTGGATTATGACAGCCAGGGCAATGATGAGGACAACCTTGTGTAAAGATTGTATATCTTAGCCCTGGGCCATCTACGATTGAATCATTGACGCAACCTGAAATTCTTAATCTTGTCATAATTTCATCCTTATTTAGAAACAGTATGTTTTACTCTATCATGTTCTTCAGCACGTTTTGCGTTATTAAATCTATCGAGAGTTCCTACAAGGTAACCAGTAATTCTTCTAATTCTCTCAAAGCCAATGTCACCTTCATCTTCTTTTCTTCCGCAGTGTGGGCAAGTGTCACCAATGATACCGTTGTAACCACAGATAGGGTCACGATCGATAGGGTGATTAATAGCACAGTATCCCATATTCTTTTCTTTCATGTGGCGGATAATTTTTTCAAATGCTTCAAGGTTTGTAGAAGTATCGCCGTCAAGTTCGATATATGATATGTGACCACCATTGCAAAGTTCATGGAAAGGTGCTTCAAGGTCAATTTTCTTTTCAGCAGCGATATTGTAATAAACTGGAACATGGAAACTGTTTGTATAATAATCTTTGTCTGTAATGCCCTTAATAACTCCATATTTTTGTTTGTCAATGCGAACAAATCTGCCAGAAAGACCTTCTGCAGGAGTTGCAATAACTGTGAAGTTAAGTTTATATTCTTCTGATTTTTTGTCAGCATATTCTCTCATGTGTTTAATTATCTCATAACCAAGTTTCCATGATTTTTGGTTTTGACCATGATGTTTGCCAGTAAGAGCAACAAGAGTTTCAGCAAGACCAATGAAACCATAAGTAAGAGAACCATGTTTAAGTACTTCGGCGATGCTGTCATAAGGTTTAAGTTTATCTGAGCCAATCCAAACACCTTGTCCCATAAGGAAAGGATAGTTATAAACATGCTTAGATTGTTGTATAGCAAATCTATCAAGAAGCTGTCTTGTAACCAAATCCATTTTCTCGTCTAGCATTTTGTAGAACTTTTTGATATCGCCCTTAGCTTCAATGCCAAGACGAGGAAGGTTTATAGTTGTGAAAGAGAGGTTTCCTCTGCCAAAAGTAATTTCATTTTCAGGGTCATAAACATTGCCCATAACTCTGGTTCTGCATCCCATATAAGAAACTTCGGTTTCAGGGTGACCTGCTTTGTAATATTGTTTGTTAAAAGGTGAATCAAGGAATGAGAAGTTAGGGAACATTCTCTTTGAACTAACCCTAATTGCAAGTTTGAAAAGGTCATAGTTAGGGTCGCCAGGATTATAGCTTACTCCCTCTTTAAGCTTGAAAATGCTGATAGGGAAAATAGCAGTTTCTCCATTGCCAAGTCCATCTTCAGTTGCAAGGAGCATATTTTTGATAACCATCCTTCCTTCTGGTGAAGTATCAGTACCAAAGTTAAGAGAAGAGAAAGGTACTTGTGCACCAGCACGAGAATGCATTGTATTAAGGTTATGAAGTAGCGCTTCCATTGCTTGATGAGTTGCATTATCAGTTTCATCATATGCATGAGTAGTCGCAAATTGTTTGATATTTTTATAATCTTTTGCATCAACTTTCAAACTTTCCATAACAGCTTTTTCAGCTTTGTCAAAAGCTTTATTACCAGCAAGTGTAGGGTAAATATCTTTTTCTTTCTCTATATTTTTAAGAAGTTCAATTATTTGTTCTTCACTCTTTTTTCCTACGATAATGGAATAAGCTTTTGCAAAGTTTGAATAGTAAAGTTTTTTATATGTTTTTGCAACACCAGGTGCACAGCCATAATCAAAGTTAGGTACACTTTGTCCGCCATGTTGGTCGTTCTGGTTTGCTTGGATTGCGATACAAACAAGCGCAGAGTAAGTTCTTATATCATTTGGCTCACGAACAAATCCATGACCTGTATGAAAGCCTTTTTTGAAAAGTTTTACCACGTCTATTTGACAGCAGGTTTCAGTCAAAGTATAGAAGTCAAAATCGTGAATATGGATATCTCCATTGATGTAAGCTTTTGCTTGGTCTGGTGCAAGAAGTGCATTAAGGTTATAATTTTTAGCACCCTCTGAACCAAATTTCAGCATAGCACCCATGGCTGTATCACCATCAACATTGGCATTTTCTCTCTTGATATCGTCTTCTTTTGCAGAGACATTATTAATTCTATCATAAATCTTCATAAGGTCTGTGTTGAGAACTCGCACACGGTTACGTTTATCTCTATATAGAATATAAGCTTTTGCTACATCTTCATAACCTTTGCGCATAAGAGTTTTTTCAACAATATCTTGAATTTCTTCAACAGTAGGAGTTTTTTCACTATAAAGCTCATCGACCTTAGTTTCGACTTCTTTTGCAATCTTTTTGGCAATTTTGATTTCTTTGTCGCCAACAGCATTCATAGCCTTAATGATTGCATTTTCGATTTTTGAAATGTTGTACTCGACTACACGTCCATCTCTTTTGATTATACTTTTGACCATATTTTTCCCTCCTTGGCAAAATGTATAAATATACAAGATATAGATTTAATATTTACTTGCAAACCCATATATTGTATGCTTACGATTACAATAGTAGTTTCTTGCAAAAAAAATGTCAACAAAAATCAACAAGTTTTTAAAAGAATTTTTTACATTTTATCG
>CARFEX010000013.1:0-3971 GCA_948971535.1 uncultured Eubacteriales bacterium
AATATCATTGAAGAACTTAAAGCTATTTGTTATGCCATCGTTATGGCTACATCAGACCGTGATTTTGATATAGTTCGTGGACTTGCACTCGGTCTTAAATATGCAAGTAAAAATTGTAAGACAATCAAGTTTCTATCAAGAGAACTTGCTCAAGTTGTAGAAGAATACTATGACGAAATGAATGCTGATGAGGATTAAAATAATAATATTAAAATAATAGAAATTATTGTAGCCAGTATGGCATGCGTAAACTTTTGTAGCGCAAAAAGCCATATTGGCATTTTTATTTTATCTAGCATTGTTAATGATTGAAGCATAGTAGATAATCCACCAAAACTGATTATAAATGTGCATGTTATGGTAGCGAGGTTTGGTGAAAGTGAAGATGCTAAATCTATACAACCCTTTGTAATTTCCACAAGTCCAGCTATAAAAGCTGCAATAGGTGAGGGTAAAAGAGATAATAAAGGATTTAGTGACTGTATAACCACAAAAAAGATTGCAATAATAGTTCCAACTGAGATTATGCTTATTGCACTATCAATGACTATTGAGCTTAAATCAGAAGGTTTGCTTTCGATATTAAAATGTTGTTTTTCAAGTTCTTTGACTTTGATTTTTCTATATAAAAGTCCATTTAAAAGAGCTCCAAAAATATGAGCGATTAAAATAATATAACCATAGATTGCACCTTTAATCAAGCCAACTCCAACAGCGCCGATGATAAACATAGGTCCAGAAGTAGAACAAAAGCTGGTCATTTTTAATGCGTCTTGTCTAGTAATTTTGCCTGATAAATATAAGTCAGAAGTCATTTTTGCTCCTACTGGATAGCCTGAAATTATACTCATAAAAAATACATATCCAGAGAGAGCTGGTGTGTTGTAAAGTAGCTTCATAGGTCTACCTAAAAATGAAGTGCTTTTCTGTATATTTGAATATGCTGAAAGTATTTTAGTAAAAAAAATAAAAGGTAATACTGAAGGTAGAACATTAAATGCCCATGCTGAAATTCCATTCAAAGTTTGGGTTAAATATAGCTTTGGAAAAAGAACCATATTTATTAAAATATAGCCGATTAAAATTGTTAATATAAAATTAAATTTTTTGGTCATTTTAGCTCCAATATATTTGACATTAACTGCTATAAAAAGTTATAATAAAATCTAAGAGAAGAGGAGTGAATTATATTTTTCTTCTTTGGATATTTATTGTTAGTTCGCATAGCCGAAAGTTCAAGCTCAAACGTTATTTGAGCTTGCCAAACCGCATATTGAAAGCGGTTTGAAGCGAGAAAATTTTTCTCGCACTTTCGGCAAGTGAAAACTGTAATAATAAATGTTATGTTAAAAATATAAATTTAAGAAGGTAATATGAAAATAAAAAAAATATATAAGGAAGCTGAAAAACTTCAAAAAACCATAGTATTTCCAGAGGCAGGATTTAGTGATAGAACTCAGGAAGCAGTAAAAATTATAACAAAGAAAAAACTTGCCAAAGTTTTATTAATTGGAGATGAAAGTGCACTTATTTTAAGAGATAAAGCATTTGCAAATTATCAAATAATCAATCCAAAAACATTCACACATTTAGACCAAGTTGTGGAATGTTTATATAGCAAACGTAAAGCTAAAGGTATGACGAAGGAAGAGGCAGAAAAACTTGCACTTGACCCATATTATTTTGCAACAATTCTCGTTGAATTGGGTTTTGCAGATGGTATGGTAGCAGGAGCAGAGGCATCCACAGCAAATACAGTCAAACCAGCTCTTCAAATTATAAAAGCAAAAAAGAAGGGCGGTGTAGTTTCTTCATGTTTCCTAATATATGGAAAAAACAAATTTTTAAAAAATAAGAGCCTTGTGATTTCAGATTGCGGAGTTCTGCCAAATCCTAATGCAGAAGAACTTGCGCAAATCGCACTTGATTCAGTTTCAACTTATAATAGCTTAGGTTTAACAGATCCAAAAGTAGCATTCTTGTCATATTCAACAAAAGGCAGCGCTAATGGTGAAAGTATAACCAAAGTTAGAAACGCTTATGAAGAATTTAAAAAGAGCGGTATAACATGTGACGGAGAAATTCAATTTGATGCGGCTATGGTACCTGAAGTTGCAAAACATAAGTGCCCAAATAGTCCTCTTAAAGGTGATGCAAATATTTTAATATATCCAGACCTTAATGCAGGTAATATTTCATACAAAACTATACAGTATGTAGGCGGTCTTAACGCAGTCGGTCCAATATTGCAAGGTCTAAATAAACCAGTAAATGACCTATCAAGAGGTTGCTCGGTAATGGATATAGTTACAATCACAGCAATAACTGCACTTCAAAGCAAAAAGGAGGAAAAATAATGAAAGTTTTAGTTGTAAATGCAGGTAGTTCATCTTTAAAATATCAATTATTTGATATGAGAAAAGAAAAGCTTTTAGCAAAAGGTAATTGTCAAAAAATAGGTGAAACAGGTTCATTCTTTGATTTTAAAAAAGATGGATTTAAGAAAGAGTTTCAAGGTGATTTAAAAGACCATACAGTTGCTCTTAAAAAAGTTCTTTCAGTGCTTATGGACAAAGAAATAGGAGTTATCTCTTCTCCTGACGAAATTTCAGCAATCGGACATAGAGTTCTCCATGGTGGTGAAATTTATAAATCATCTGTTGTAATTACTCCTGAAGTAATGAAAAATCTCAAAAAACTTGTTCCTCTTGGCCCACTTCATATGCCAGCTAATATCTTAGGTATAGAAGTATGTCAAAAAGTATTCAAAGGTAAACCAAATATTGCAGTATTTGATACAGCTTTCCATTCAAGTATGCCAGAAAGTTCATACATGTATGCAGTTCCTTATGAATGGTATACAAAATACGGCGTAAGACGTTATGGTTTCCATGGAATAAGTCATAATTATATCGCACAAACAGTTGAAAAACTTGAAGGACGCAAGGATTTAAAAATAATTAGTTGCCATATAGGTAGTGGTGCATCATTATCAGCAATTAAAAATGGTAAATGTGTAGATACAACTATGGGATTAACTCCACTTGAAGGACTTGTAATGGGGACTAGAAGTGGTGACCTAGACCCAGCGATTCTAGAATTTGTTATGGAAAAAGAGGGTATGGATATAAAAACAATGCTTAATACCCTTAATAAAAAGTCAGGCTTACTTGCACTCAGCGGAGTATCTAACGATTGTCGTGATGTCGAAGCTGAAATGGCAAAGGGAAACAAAAGAGCTAAGTTGGCAATAGATGTGTTTATTCATAGAATAAAGAAATATGTTGGAGCTTATTCAGCGGTACTTGGCGGAGTAGATGTAATCGTATTTACTGCAGGTATTGGTGAGAAAGGTCCAGAAGCAAGAGAAGCTATCATGAAAGATATGGAATATCTTGGAGTTGATTTTGATTACGAAGCAAATAAAAACTTCAAAAGAGGAGAAATTTGCTTGATATCTAAACCAAAGTCAAAAGTTAAAGTTTACGTTATTCCAACAGATGAAGAACTTATGATTGCAAGAAATACTAAGTCTCTTGTAAAAAAGCTTAAATAAAGCATTAAATATAAGAATAAATTATTAAGTCAAATTTTGAAAATATAGAAAAATGCTTGACTTTTGCTTAGGGAATAGGTATACTTACTAGGCAAGAATGAAAATGAGAAGGAGGAAGAAATGGCAGTTCCAAAGGGTAAGGTTTCAAAAGCTAGAAGAAATTCAAGAAATTCTGCTAATTTTAAGGCGCAAGCACCAACACTTGTTGAGTGCCCAAAATGCCATGAAATGAAAAGACCACATAGAGTTTGCGAAAAGTGTGGCTCATATAAAGGTGAAACCGTAGTAGAACAAGAAAAAAAATCTAAATAGTCATATAGTATCAGCTATATTATCAATTTACCTCGCTAAATTTAGCGAGTTTTTTTTGTATAATTTTAATCTTTGAATTAGTCCCTAAACGGTGCAGCATTAG
>CARFEX010000013.1:3981-13337 GCA_948971535.1 uncultured Eubacteriales bacterium
CATTTGCACTTTAAATTTGATAAACTATACATGTATTTATATTTATTATAAATCAAATTAGCAAAATAAAAAAGTTTAATTAAATAAACTTTTAAAATAAAAAAGTTAGGAGCTAAATATGAAAGTTGTTATTGATGCTTTTGGCGGAGATAATGCACCGCTTGAAATTATTGAAGGAGCTATAATGGCTTTAAAAAAGAATGACGAACTTGAAGTTGTTTTTTGCGGAGATGAAGAGAAGATAAAAAACATTATTGCTGGTAGAGAAACCAGTCGTATCGAAATTATTCATGCACCAGATGTTATTTTAAATGAAGAACATCCAACAGAAGCGATAAGACATAAAAAAGAGTCATCTCTTGTAAAAGCTTTTGATGCTCTCAAAGAAAGAGAGGATATAATTGGTCTTGTTAGTGCAGGTAGCACAGGAGCAGTTCTTGCTGGCGCGATTATGAAAATAGGTAGAATCAAGGGGATTTCAAGACCAGCACTTGCACCTATATTACCAACTAAAAAGGATAATGACGTAATCATTATTGATAGCGGTGCAAATATTGATTGTAAACCAATCAACCTTTTACATTTTGCTCTTATGGGATCTGCATATTATTCTATTATTTATAATAGAGAAAATCCTCGTGTAGCACTTCTTAATAATGGTTCTGAAGAGGGTAAGGGTAATGAACTTACAAAAGAGACCTTTCCTCTTTTAAAAAATGCACCTATCAATTTTATCGGAAATCGAGAAGGTGGTGATTTTATGAGTGGTGATGTAGACGTAATGGTTTCAGATGGTTTTGCTGGTAATGCACTTTTAAAAGGTACAGAAGGTGCTGTAAAGGCAGTTGTAACAATCTTGAAAGGAAGCATTAAAAAAGGCTTTTGGAGCAAGATAGGGTATCTATTTATGCGCCGAGTATTCAAAGAAATCAAAAATAGAGTAGACGTTCAAGGTAAACATGCTGGTAGCCCTTTACTTGGTTGCAAGAAACTTGTGGTCAAAAATCATGGTTGTTGTAAAAGGCTTAATATCTGCGCCTCAATAGAGCAAACACTTTTACTTCATAAAAAACAGCTTAATAAACAAATAGAAAAGGCACTAGATAATCTAAATCTAACGAGTATCAGTATAGGCGAGGGAAAGAGTGAATAATTTAGGCTACAATTTTAAAAATAAAGAACTTTATCAAAGGGCTTTAACACACGCATCAAAGTCAGAGCAAAATTATGAAAGGCTAGAATTTCTTGGTGACGGAATATTAGATTTTGTAGTTGGAGAGTATCTTTTTAAACATATGCAAGAAGATGAAGGACATCTGACAGTATTAAGAAGCCACTTTGTTTCTGAAAACTATCTAGCAAAACTTTTTGATAAATTAAAATTAGAACGAGATGTTTTAGTTGGGAAAAGTTATAAAGGAAATTTATCAAAAGCAATAAAAGGCGATGTAGTAGAGGCAATTATTGCGGCAATTTATCTTGATAGCGGAATGGAAGAGTCAAAAAAGTTCATCTATGATAATTTTGACCTAGAAAGCTTTAGAAATGTTGTTGATGACAATTATAAGTCCAGACTTCAAGAGCTTGTTCAAGCATCATTTAAATGTAAGATGCAGTACGTTACGGAAAAAATTGAAAATGGATTTTCTTCAACCTTTTATATGGACGAAGATGCCATATCAACAGGGGAAGGAAATAGTAAGATAGAAGCTGAGCAAAATTGTGCAAAAAAGGCAATAGACAAATTATTCAAAATAGAAAAATAAAGATTAACATAAAATTACAAGAGAAAATTATAAATTTAAATTTTAAACCAAACAAAAAAGTACAGAGGTTAATATGATTTTTAAAAAGATAGAAATGGTTGGTTTCAAATCATTCGCTGATAGAACTGTTATTGAATTTGATAACAACTTTACAGCCATTGTAGGGCCAAACGGATGTGGAAAAAGTAACGTTTCAGATGCTATAAGATGGGTGCTAGGTGAACAAAGTCCAAAGAGCTTGCGTGGTAATTCTATGCAAGACGTTATTTTCAATGGTACTGAAAAACGTAAGAGCTTATCATATTGTGAGGTGACCCTTACATTTGATAATTCAACTAGATTTTTCAACTTTGATTATGACGAACTTGCTATTACAAGAAAACTTTATCGTTCAGGCGAAAGCGAATATTTGATAAATAGAAATACCTGCCATTTACGTGATATTACAAACTTATTGTACAATAGTGGACTTGGTAAAAATGGATATTCGGTTGTAGGACAAGGTAAAGTTACTGAAATTGTGGACTCAAAACCTGAAAATCGCCGTGCCATGTTTGAAGATGCTGCAGGTATATCAAAATATAAAAGTGATAAAGCAGAAGCAGAACGCAAGCTAGATAGAACTAGGGATAATCTCACTAGAATAAGAGATATTCTTTCTGAAATAGAAAGACAAATGGGACCACTTAAAAAGCAAGCTGAAAATGCAAAAAAATATCTTGAATTTAAGGGACAACTTAAAGACTTAGAAGTAAATGCTTACATATATCAGTATGAAAATGCTAATACATTAAAAGCTCAAATTGGCGTTAAACTGCAAGCAATCGAAGAACAACTATCGCTTCGTCAAGAAGAATTTGAAAATGCAAATAAGGCATACGATAAGAGTATGTTAGACCTTGAAAATTTTGATAAACTTCTTTCATCGCTTAACAATCAAATCCTTGAATTAACAGTTAACCTTGAAAAGCAAGAGGGTGAAACAAAAATTGCACGTGAGAGAATAAATTTCACTCATAAGGAAAATGATAGACTTCACCTTGATAGAACAAATTCAATTCAAGCATTAGAGCTTGCGAAAGAACAAAAAACAAGAAAAGAAGAAGAATTAAATGACTTAAACTCTGATTTTTCTGCACTTGAAAGTTCATTTACAATGCTTTCTGACCAGTATTCAAAAATAGCGAATGACCTTATTCTAAGTGAAGATGAGCAAGGTGCATCTCAACAAAAAATAATAGAAACCTTGGGCTCTTTGTCAGATATAAAGAGTAGTGTTTCACGTCTTATGGCAGAAAAAGAACTTTTGTCAAATAATCTTATCTCTCTTCAAGAAGATATGGAAGGCTTGAATGCAAAGAAAACAGAAGTTTCTTCTTCACTTTTAGAAGTTAGAAGATTGCTCGAAGAAAAGGAAAACTTGCTTTCAAATCTTAAAAAACAAGAGCAAGAACTTTTAGGTAAACAGTATATTGAGGAAAATAAAATTAAAGACCTTGAAAATGAAAAAGCTAATCTTACAACTCAAATCAAGGTCTATGAGAATAGAAAGAAACTGCTTACCGACCTTCAAACAGAATATGAAGGGTACGCTTATTCTGTTAAAAAATTGCTTAAAGAAAGTGAGCGTAATAGTGAACTTCGCAAGAATATAGTAGGTGTTGTTGCATCGCTAATTAAAGTGCCACAAAAATTTGAAACAGCGATTGAAGTAGCTCTTGGCGGTGCCGTTCAAAATATTGTTACCTTTGATGAAGATGGAGCAAAAATGCTTATAAAATTCCTCAAAGAAAATCAATATGGACGAGCAACTTTCCTTCCAATCACTTCAATGAAATCTAGAACTATCAATAAATCGCTAATTCAAGGTAAAAATGGTTGCTTTGGTGTGGCTAGTGACTTAGTTGACTACGATAAAAAGATAGAAAACGTTGTTAGCAACTTGCTGGGAGGAACCGTTATAGTTGAAAATCTTTCTATCGCTGTAAATCTTGCAAAATCAACCAGTTATACATTCCGTATCGTTACACTTGATGGAGATGTAGTTAATCCACAAGGTTCATTAACAGGCGGTAGTAAAAAAGCTGAAGCTGTGAATATTATGGGACGTCAACGAGAAATCGAATCTCTTGGTGATGAGATAATCAAATTGACATTAAAACAAGAGCAACTTGGCAAGTCTTATGATGAAAGTTTAATATCTTTTCAAAATGGAAAAAAAGAGATAGTAGAGTTGCAAAATAAGAAAACTCAGCTAGAAGTTGAAATAGCAAAAGAAAGAGAAAAACTAGATAGATTTGTAGCTACAGAAGAAGAATTAACTGATAATATTATGGTTTCTTCAAATGAAGCTCAAACTGTCAAAAATAAACTTGAACTTATTGAAAATGACCTTTCTCGTTCTGAAAAAATAGAAAGTGCATTAAGTGGCAATAAATATGATGCTGATGAGCTTGTACGTGAGAAGAAAGAAAAGTATGATAAACTTCGTCAAGAAAGAGATAAGATAAATGAAAATATTTTATCGGTGAAAGTGGAACTTGCATCAACAAAGCAAAAAATCACTGCATCAGAAGGCGAAATTTCAAGACTTGAAGATGAGATAGGTAGGTTTAATGTAGCAATTTCTAATTATGAAAGTCAGATAGCAAAAAATGATGAGTTTATTGCGTCTGCGGAAGAAATGATAAAGCAAAAGCTTGCTTCTGCTCCATCATCAGCAAAAAAGCAAGAGCTTGAAAGTATTATTGCAAAGAGAAGCGAGGTCGAGTCAAATAAGGGTAATATCTCAATTAGAATTAAAGAGCTTGACTCGCAAAAAGCAAGTTTAATGGAAGAAATTTCAAAAATCAATGATAAGAAATTTAGGGAAGAAATGAACCTATCAAAAGTAGATACAGAACTTGAACAAATGCAGGAGCGTATCTATGAAGAATATTCATTGACCTATTCAAGCTGTCAAGATTTACGCCGACCAGACTTTGATATTTCAGTTGCGATGCCAGAAATTAACAAACTTAAAAAATCAATTTCTGCACTTGGCTATGTAAATGTAAACGCAATAGAAGATTGCAAAGTTCTTCTAGACCGATATGACGATATGAACGGGCAGGCCGAAGACCTAGAAAAAGCAGAGGAAGATTTAAATAAAATCATCAAAGACCTTTCTGGTATAATGATTGAAAAGTTTAATAACGAACTTGATAGAATAAATGAAAGTTTCAAAATAACATTTAGAGAACTTTTTGGTGGTGGAACTGCTAGACTTGCTCTCAGTGATGAAACTCAGCCACTAGAATCTGGAGTTGAGATATTGGCTCAACCTCCTGGAAAGAAAATTCAAAATATGACACTTCTTTCAGGTGGAGAAAAATCTCTTACTGCTATGGCTGTTATATTCGCTATTCTTAGAATTAAACCACTTCCTTTCTGTTTGTTTGACGAAGTAGAGGCAGCGCTTGATGATTCTAACGTAGAAATTATAGATAAATACCTTAGAAAACTTAGCAGTGAAACTCAATTTATACTTATTACTCACAAGAAACCAACCATGGAATACGCACTTTCTCTCTATGGTGTAACCATGGAAGAAAAAGGTGTGTCAAAGATTGTTTCAGTAAAACTTGCAGATGCAATCAAGAATGCACAGGAGGGGTAAATGGGAATTTTTAAAAAAATAGGTGAGGCATTACGAAAAACTAGAGAAACATTTGCTAGAAAAGTTGATGCACTCCTAAGTCACGGAGAGCTTGATGATGACTTTTATGATGAGTTAACCGATATACTTATTTCTTGTGATATAGGTGTTAAAACTAGCTTGGAGCTTGTAGAAGAACTAAGAGTTCGAGCTAGAAAAACCAAACTCAGAAATGCGGAAGATGTCAGAAAAGAATTGAAAAGTATTTTGAAAGAGGATTTTGATAATCTAAATCAAATAACCATTCAATATCCTGCCGTAATAACTATAATAGGTGTAAATGGTGTAGGGAAGACAACTACTATAGGAAAACTATCTAAATATTTTAAAAACCAGAAAAAAGATGTAACTCTTGTTGCAGGAGATACCTTTCGTGCTGCCGCTTCAAGCCAACTTGGTGAATGGGCAGAAAGAACCAAAACAAGAATTATAAAACATGCTGAAGGAGCAGATGCAGCGGCAGTTGTATTTGACGGAATTACTAGTGCAAAAGCTAAGGGAACAGACGTACTCTTAGTTGACACTGCTGGTAGACTTCATACAAAAACTAATCTTATGGAAGAACTTAAAAAGATAGATAAAGTAATCAATAGAGAGTATCCTGATGCCCATAAATACAATCTTATAGTTTTGGATGCTACAACAGGACAAAATGCTTTAAGCCAAATAAATGCCTTTAAAGAATTTGTCCAAATTGATGGTATTGTGCTAACAAAGCTTGACGGTACTGCAAAAGGTGGTGTAGTTGTAGCTATCGAAAAGGATTATTCATTACCAGTAGTTTTTGTTGGAACAGGCGAAGGTGTTGATGATATAGAAGAGTTTTCAAGTCAGGACTTTGTCGAAAATCTTTTTTAACTATTATGTCTTGCATAATAGTCTGACTAGTATTGAAATTAAGCTAGTATGTTATGTTTATATAACTAATTTTAAACAAATCTCAGTTCACAAAACTGGGATTTTTTAATTCTAAATATGACAAATTTTGAGTGTCCAAGCAAAATATGACAAATTTCAACATATATAAGTCGTATGGGAAAACGTTATGTTTTCTTTTCAAGGAGTTATATATGATTTATGAAAGTCTTATAAATTTTACTAGCAAGATTTGTTGTTTTACATCTTTTGTAAACACCATACAGGGCTTTCCTGAACCTCTTACCAAAGAGGAAGAAAGAGAATGGCTTTTAAAAAAAGAGCAGGGTGACCCCGAGGCAAGAGAGGTTCTTATTAGTAGGAATTTAAGACTTGTTTCTCATGTAGTAAAAAATTATGCAAACTCGCTTGAAGCAGATGACCTAATTTCTGTTGGAACTATTGGTCTTATAAAAGCTGTTGATACTTTCAAAATGGATAAGAATGTAACTCTAGCAACTTATGCTGCTAGATGTATTTCAAATGAAATTTTAATGCTTATAAGGTCGAATAAAAGACACAAAAATAATGTTTCATTAAATTCAGGTTTTGCTCCAAAAAATGACAGTGAAGAGTTAGAACTTGAAAACATGATACCTGCTGGTGAGGAATACGATGTATTTAATCAAGTAGAAAGTGATTGTTTGGTACAGGATATTATTTCAGTTATGAAGGAAAAGCTTTCTACTATGGAATTTGATATACTCTGTTATTGCTTTGGTATTTGTGAGCATGAACGAAAAACTCAAAAGGAGATAGGCGAGATATATGATTTGTCACGTTCCTATATTTCAAGAATAGAAAACAAAGCAATAAACACTATAAAAAAATACATGAAAATTGATGATGAAAGTTTGGCTTGTGACCCTATAAATGGCCCAATTATTCTGTCAGAAAGGGTAGAGTCAGTAAAAGGAAAAAGGGTGGGAACTCGTGGAATTAAGTATAAAGATATGAAAAAGCGAGAGTCAATAGCGACAAAAAATAGCAATAATAGCCAATTAAATTCAAAAAATAAAGATATTATTAGCTTTGAAGAAAAAATTTAATATTTTGTAAAATGTGTTAATTTTATTTGATTTTTTGTACAAAGTTATTATATTCTACTTGTAGGAGTATAACTTTGCTTAAAGAAGAATTTTATAAAATTGTAGAAAATATGATTTTGCCTCTCTTTACAGGAACTGTAATTAATGGAGAGGAGCTTTCTTCATCTCGTGATAGTGAAGTTGCTTTTGGTAAGCAAAACACTCTTCTTATCAAAGCTGACAAATCAGACGAATATCGTTTGGTTTTAAAGCGTGGACAAGCTTTTAAATCTTTTGAACTAAATCTTTTAAAGTCAATCTTAAATGAAATTAATTTTATTTCCACTTTAGAGCTTAAAGATGCTAACTATGTAAGAACTTTACAACTTCATGCAGTTGAAAAATCTATATGTTTGAGTATTGTTGATGAAGAAACTGCATCAACAATGCTTGGCATAATAGGTGAACTTGAAAAATGGTCATCAAGAACATATGAAGGTATGCAAGTTGCGCTTGGAATTATAATTGACCAATCTTCAAATAGCATACAAGCCGATAAATTGCATTATAGTCAAATTATGAATAAAGAATTTTTTGCACTACTTTCTGATGGTATAAATTCTTATATCAAGTATGACAGAGAAGGCAATCTTATTGGTTCTATTCAACTTTCAAAATCAAGTCGTTTTGCTTGTATAGCACCAAATGATTATGAAGATATTGCAAAATTTTGTAACGATAAATATATTGGTATAGTTTTAACTCCAGTAGGCGATTTACTTATTTTCAAAAATCGTACTTTGTTATTTGCTAAACGCTCAGGACAATGGAATGTTTATTCTCATGAAGAACTTGTTAGACTGCTATCAAATAGAGGTAGTTATTCAGTTAAAGAAATTCGCCGTTCTATCTATTATACCGCACTTGATAGTTCTTTCAAATATTCTGGTGGTTGTATAGTTTATCTAAATAGTGATATGGTTGAAAATGCTTTAACACATATAAATGCACACGATATCCTAGATGAAAAGTATTTTGAAATTAAAAAAGCTCAAGTTATAGCAAATGCTAATAAACTTTATAATTTGGCTTCACTTTCGCAAGTCGAAGCAACTTATGACGTATCTTATGATGAATTTTTGGAAAATCAAAAATGCTATAAAGCAAAATGTTTACGCAAAATTATAGGTGGAAAACCTTTCCAAGACCTTAATCGAAAACTTCGTCAAGAACTTGTTGGGATGGACGGTGCAACTGTTATAGATGCAGACGGAACTGTTATTGCAGTTGGTGCTATATTGAAAATAGAAGCAGGAAGTGAGGGGGGAGGACGTCTTGCAGCTGCAACAACACTCGCAAAATATGGTATTGCTATAAAGATATCTCAAGACGGAATGCTAAAAGCTTTCTATGCAGATAAAAAGCTTGGTAAAATCAAAACTTTATTTACCGTAGGTTAAAATTTATTAAATCAAAAATACCATTTGACAAAGTGGTGTTTTTTGATTATAATAAATCTCGTCAGTTATGCAGACAGTCGCATCGCAAGATGAGGAAAGTCCGAGCTTCTAGAGAACATGGTGCTGGTTAACGGCCAGTGGAGGCGACTCTAAGGATAGTGCAACAGAAATAAACCGCCAAAGCAATTTGGTAAGGATGGAAAGGTGAGGTAAGAGCTCACCGAATAATTGGAGACAGTTATTGCTCTGTAAACCCCACCTGAAGCAAGGTCAAAAAGACATATAGGCGTTCTCTCCTGTCTTTTAAGTACCGCTTGAACCTATTGGTAACATTAGGTCTAGATAGATGGCTGTCAAATACAGAACTCGGCTTATAGCATAACTGATAAAATCAAGTATTAAGTGTTGTATAGTATTTATAAAGTACTATATAACACTATTTTTTTTGTATTCAAATTTTAAATTTAAAGTTTATTTAACATCTTTTTTG
>CARFEX010000014.1 GCA_948971535.1 uncultured Eubacteriales bacterium
ATCGCTAGCAAACATACTCAAAAATTCATTGAAATTCAATTCGATACAATCTTTATCTAATAATGAAATTTTTCCTTTGAGTTCATTTACTGATTTCAATTCATTAAATAATTTTTCAATATCTATAAATTGCATAGTTTTCTCAACTCCTAAATAAGACTTTTTGTAAGGGATATTTGTGTCAACATTACAGAAAGTCTTTTTTTGATTTCTACTTTTTGATTTCGCGACACTCGCGACACTTTTGATTTTTTCTATTTTCTCGCAAAAATCAAAAATAAATCAAATTTGATTTTGCGATTTTGTTCTATTTGGTGTTAATAAACTTATCCAAATCCAATTTTTTTCAAAATCAATATTGTTTCTTTTTATTTCTTCAATAATATCTTTTTTATATTTTCTGCCAACTTTTAACTTTTCGTATTTCCACAATGAATGTTTTGATATTGATATACAATATTTATCAATCAGTCTAGGCATTATTTTCTCCAATTTATCCCACCATTTTTTATATTCATTTAAGGAGCTTCTGTTTGGGCCTCCACTTGCTTCCCAGTCGAAGTCAGGATTTTCATATTGCACATCATCATTTTCCCAAAAACAAACATTGCAAATGTCTCCTATTCCATCAAACTTGTATTGCCCACAAACAGGACAAACACAATCAGGTTTCCATTGATTTTTATTTTCCATTTAACCTCTCCTCAATAAGACTTTTTGTAAAGCATATTTGGTGCATCCAGAAGGACTCGAACCCTCGATAAACGTTCCGAAGACGTTTGTGATATCCACTTCACTATGGATGCATTTTGTTTTTATTTTTACTTTATTTTAACTTCCTTTCCATTATAGCTTTTAATTAAATAAAAATCAAGTTATTCACTTTTATTATTTTGTTAATTACATATAAATAAGTTTGATTTTTTGTTTAAAAAATGCTATTTTATTTATAAAAGGAGAAAATATGAGTAAATTTACTAAAGGTTTAATCATTACTTTGGCTTGCTGCGTTGTTGGTTATGCTATAGGTATTGCTATTGCTTACTTTTTAACAGCTGGAAGCAATATTGTAAATGCATTAATTGACAAAGTGGCACTTATCATGCTAGGCGTTGGTTTGGTTAGTGGTTTTATTCTTTCGTTATCACTTAAAGGTAAAAAGAAAAGTTCGAAAAACGAAGGTGAAACTGCGACAGGCGACAAATTTGAAATTGCACATGACTCAAGATTTTTAACACCTCAAGAATTAAAAAACGACCCTGAACTTTTATACACCACATGGAGTCAACTACCTTATGCAAAGAAAACAGGTTTTGTTTTCCGCACAAAACAAGTTGCTGGTAAATTTGAAATAAACATGCAACATGAAAAACATTGTCTAGTTATCGGTACAACAGGAACTGGTAAAACACAGGTTTTAGCTGACCCTACAATTAGAATACTCGCTCACTCTGCTGATAAGCCAAGTATGGTTATTGCTGACCCTAAAGGTGAGCTTTATGAAGACAATGCAAATATCCTCAAAAAAGAGGGATATGAAATAATAGTTCTCAACCTTGACAACCCTTACGCATCTTCTCGTTGGAACCCTATGGAAATTGCTTACAAGGTTTATAACCGAGCTACAAACTTGCACAAAGAGGTTAAGAAATTTTCAAACTGCACTCCAGAAGCAGTTGGATATGTTAGATTTTCAGAAACAGAACTACATGGTGCAACTTATGGTGATAGTTGGTTTGGCTTTGAAGGCAAAGCATTTCCAAACAATGAAATTTTAAAAGGCGAGCTAGAATCTAGACGAATTCAACTTGAAGATGAAGCAAAGGCAATACTTCGAAATATTGCTATTTCGCTTGTACCTGTTCTCCCTGAAAACAAGGAGCCTTCTTGGGCAAGAGGCTGTCAAGACCTTGTACTTGGTATTATGGAAGGCATGCTTGAAGATACACGCATCCCAGAACTTGGAATGACACTCGACAAATTCAACTTCTTCAACCTTTATAAAATTGCTATGAAACGTGACCCTGCCACAGGAAATGAAAGCCAACTTCAATCACTTTCTAAATTTTCTGAAGGTCGTGACCCAGTAAAATCAAATGTTCATGACCTTATGGCAACAGTTTGCGGAACAAGCCCTATTACTCAGAGATCTTTCCTCGGAACTCTTGGCTCAACACTTGGAGGAACACTTGGTGATGATGGTATACTTTATATGACAAGCGGAACAGATATTGACCTTGAAAAGATACCAGAAAAACCTACAGCATTCTTCCTTAGAATACCTGACCACAAAACAGAAAGACACCCTCTCGGTGTTATGTGTATAAGTCAGCTTTACAAGGTGCTTGTTGATGTTGCAAACAAAACTATTGACCCTGTGACAAAGAAAAAAGGAAAACTTAAACGTAAGGTTTATTTCATTCTAGATGAATTTGGAAATATGCCACCTGTCCCTAACTTTGGAACAATGGTTACAGTTTCACGTTCAAGAAATATCTTCTTTGAAATAATCTTGCAGTCTTATAAACAACTCGATATCAACTATGGACCAGAAGAAGCTCAAAATATTAGAGGTAACTTCCAAATGGAAATCTTCCTAGGTTCAGAAGATCCTTCAACTATGCAAGCCTTCTCAGAAGCATGCGGTGAAATCACAGTATTCCATAAAGAAGAGTCTGAATCTAAATCTGACAAAGGCGACCAAGGAAAAACTACAAACACAAGTACTCAACGTTCTCGCCGTCCACTTATTGACAAAGCAGAGCTTCGTACACTTCCAAAATTCACAGTAGTTGCAAAACTATTTGGAAAGAACCCTTTGAAAGAAGAAATGACACCTTTCTTCAAAGCAGATTGTATGGAAAAATCACCTGCGGAAGAACCTATTGCACTTGCTAAGAGCCTTGACTTTAATTCAATTTATTATGACATTGAAAGACGTAATAAAATAATTTTAAAGCCACGCAATCCATTTGGTTACTAAAAAATAATAAAAAGAAAAAGAGAGAAATGTGCCATTTCTCTTTTTTTATAAACACAAGTATATAAGAAATAAAACTATAGATTTCTTATGCTGATTTTAATAATCTTTCTGTTTATAGACTTTAAGCAAGTTTAAAATTTTTCTTTTGAAGATATGCTATAACCTCACTACCTGTATGAGGGGGTTCAATACATGATGCTATAGCAAAAAGCTCTTTTTGCATTGGCAAGTTATAATTAAATCCTTCCAAGAAGTCCCAACCAGAAAAATCACCAGAAGAGTACTCTTTTTTGCTTATATTTCCTTCATTTAGAGTGACTAGTCTAACATCTTGATAACATGAGTCCAAGTTATAAGTTCCTCCGTAGCTTGCATTTGCGATTGCTCCAACAGACGAAATGGTTTTGCCACCAACATAATTTATTTGATAATCAGCGAAACAATTTTGTACATTCACCGCATAATTACTATTTGTATAAATAGATATTTGCCCTCCAACTATTCCTGCAAAGGCATCTTTTACATTTGTAGTTGTTGAGTTATAACAAAATACATTTCCTCTAAAATATGAATTAGACATTTCTATCGTTTCAAATGTATCACGAGCCAATGAGCCAACTAGTCCTCCAGCATTTTTATAAGTACTATAATTAAGAGTTATATTACATTCTGCAATACAATTCACAATATTAGGCCCAAAACCAGCTATACCTCCTACATTATCACGTCCTGTAATGTTTCCAAAATTTTTACAGTTTTTTACTGAGTTAGCTTCACCTGCTATACCTCCTACTTGTCCAGCTTTTGAAAAAACTTCACCATAGTTTGTACAGTTTTGTATTGGTTGTACCCCAATCATGAAACCTACAATACCACCAGTATGACCAAATGAATTGTTTGAGTCAGATGAAGTGACATTACCATAATTTACACAATCTTTTATTGTAAAATTTCCAGAATGGTGTCCATTATTCATATTACCTGCAATTCCGCCAATGTTTCTATAACCAAATATGTCGCCATAGTTTAAACTGTTATCAATAGATAATGTATCAGCTCCAGAAGCATTAAGATTGTCACCTAATATTCCGCCAACGGTAGAGTTAGGAGCATAAATATTACCATAATTACTGCATTTAGCAAAACTCGAACAAAAACCTTGCGCTGTTACGCCTCCAACCACACAAGAAATGCTCTTATCAACATTAATATCAACGTAACTATTTACATTTACTGCTGTCAATCTCCAAGCCAGTCCAACAACTCCGCCAACTAGTTTAGGGCTATATCCTGCAGAACAATTAATTTCTCCATAAACATTAAGATTATAAATATGCGAATAATTGTCAGTTCCAGAAAATAAGGCTATATTACTTCTTTGTGAACTTGTGTTCATCATTGTACTTATAAACATACCTTTAATACTATTTCCATGTCCATCTAACTTAATACCTATTAAAGATATTGGCACCCAATAATGGTATGATAAATCAATATCATTTTCTATAGAAACATAATAATAATTTCCTGAATTATTGTTATTAAGCCAGACGAGTTCTTCACCACAGGTTACTCGATACGGGTCATCACTTGCCCCCGAGCCTTGTGGCTGTTTTACATAATTATTCCAACTCCCTTCAACTGCCGTTGATGGGTCTGTGTTTAGGCTGTAAAAGTCACCCCCCCCCCGCAAAATTAGAGCTATTCCAAATGCTAGGGACAGGAGGAGAACTATACCTACTGCTATTGCAGTTTTTCTTTTGGCTG
This sequence comes from uncultured Eubacteriales bacterium, assembly GCA_948971535.1. Classification (GTDB taxonomy): domain Bacteria; phylum Bacillota; class Clostridia; order Christensenellales; family UBA1242; genus Caccovivens. The sequence continues at coordinate 4,751 of CARFEX010000014.1, forward strand.
TCATAAATTCTCCTTTTTTTTGTTAGTTATATTATATCTCAAATTTTTAATAAAAGTCAAATAATAAATTAAATTTATAAAATCAAATAATTTTGTTAGTATATTAGTTAAAAAAAACAACTATATAAATAATTTTTAAAGTATATTAGCACCAAAACGAAACTCCTTTCATAAATAAACATGAGGGTTATGTATGAGATATGATGACGAACAAATGCTGAGCATGGAAGGATATGAAGCCATGGCAAAAGCCTATGCCTCATCACTTCGTAAACAAGGTTTTATTTTTGTTCAAATTGAAGATAATCAGTTTGATGAACAAATAAATGAGATATTTATAACCATGAGCAAACTTAAAAGTTCGTTGCTTTTTTTAAGTAACTTTTTGGGAACAGGTCGTCTATACTCTGCCAATGAACGTCATATCGAAACTCTAAAACTCTTGTTTGACTTTGATTATGTTTGTCCCTCTTTCCGCATAAAAGGTGACAAAACAAAATGCTTTCTAAACACTATTAGTTTAGAAAGCAAACTCTTAAACTTATTATTAGCTTTATCCAAGGTTTCAACCTTTTCTAAAAGAATTGAAAGTATTGTGTCTGAAAGACTTAGCATAATGGAAGAATTGTTGAAAGTGCCTAATCTCGTGACTTCATTCTCTCAATCACCTTTGGTATAATAGCATCAATAGACTTGCGAATACCAGTAAATGAAGAGGAATTGATACCTTCATGCTTATCAGGGAGTTTGTCTACCAGTTCGGGTGTTAGGTTAAGCTCTTTGACAAGTTCATCACAAATGACCTGTCCGATTATCCCAATATAATTATATTCATCAATATTATTTAAATATTTGATTAAACCAAAATCCTTGTCTTCGACAATAGTATCATAGGCATACGAGAAAAGAAACTGCAATTTTTCGATAGCAAAAGCATTTCCGTTTGCACCAGCAAGAAAAGACCAATCTATATATTTTGTATAATTTTCATGCAGAAAATAATCCACACCGCTTTTATAAAGATATGACAAAAAGTCTTGTGCTATTGGGTCGCCAGCTAGTGCATCCTTTTTTGTTTTAGCTAAAAGTTCATAAAAGTTTTCACTTTCGTATCTATCATCTGTACATTTTAACAGTGCATGTCTAAGTGATAAAAAAGCTTTGTATGCATCATTTTTTTTAATTAATTCTTTCATTTCTTGCTCCTAGAAATATTATAACATCATTTGCAAATTAATCAAAACCTTTTATTTTAAATTACTATTTTTTTCTTCTAGTACTGCTAAGCATTCCATACTAGAAGTTTCAGGGAACATATCAAACAACTTGATTTTCTTTAATTCATACTTGTCCATACGCTGAATGTCTCGTACAAGCGTGGCTGGATTACAAGAAATATAAATCACTCTTTTGACCTTTGAAGAATTTATAACTTCAATAACCTTTTTGTCACATCCTATTCTTGGCGGGTCTAGGACAATAGTTTGAGTATATTCACTAACTATCTGTGGCAAAAGTTCTTTACAATCTCCATGAAAATTAAATAATTTATTTAAATTGTTGCGTAGTTTCATATCTTCTGCGTCCTGATGTTCACTTAAACCAAGCTCAATCGCATAGCAAGTTTTTTTATTTTTAACTATTGCCCCACTAAGCAGTCCTGCACCGCTATAAGCATTTATTACATCTGTGCCTTTTATATTTAAAATAACTTCTTGATAAAGTTTTTCTGCTACCTCATTGTTAATCTGTTTAAATGAATTTACTCTATATTCACAATTTAAAGCATAATCTTTTTTCACTAATTTATCCAAACCTAGTTCATGTTTTGGGCGACCATCTTTGATAGATGTAAATATCCCACAATTTGAACCAAGCATGATTTGTAGACCTTGAAAATTCACATCAATGTTTCGTTTGAGTTTAAACCACACAAGAGCTTTACCTTCTTCATGACGGACAATTATATTTTCTATATCTTCACACAAATTCATACTAGAAACAAATGTTCTTACTTTGCATATAACAGTATTAATTTCATCTTCACAAATCAGGCATCTTTCTATATCTACTACTTCATTTGAATTTTCTTTTTTAAGCCCTATATTTCCATTTTTACAAAATAATTTTATCTTATTTCGATATTTGAAAGATTTAGGGCTTGCAAAGACTTCTATTTTACCAGAATAGTCAATTTTTCTAAGATGTGATAATAAAATTTTTTCTTTGATTTTTAGCTGGTTTTGATAATTTGTATGTTGTAGTACACAGCCTCCACATTTTTTATAATATGGACAAAGTGGGATGACTCTTTCTTTGCTTAAACTTAAAAGCTCTTCTACCTCCGCACGCAAAAAAGAATGGGTGTCTTTAATAACATGGCAAGCACAAAGTTCTCCTTCCAAAACGTATGGAATGAAACACACCTTGCCATTAATTTTTGTTACGCCCTCACAATTATAACCATAATCTTCTATCTTACAATTATACTTCACTCTTCTTCACCAAACGACAGTTTGTTTTCTATAATTTCAAGCACTTTATCACAGCCTTGACCTGTTTCGCTACTTGTTGGAACAATAAGTTCTTCACGTATACCAAGCGATGCTGCAAGTGCCTTTACCTGCAAATACTGTTTGCTTTTTGAAAGCTTATCACACTTTGTTGCAAGAACTATAAATGGCACACCATGATAAATCAAAAATTTCAGCATGTCTACGTCAAGAGCTGAAGCATTATGGCGAATATCAACCAAAACAAAAATGGTATTTAGCGATGCAGACGACAAAATATACTCGCCCATTAATCCTGCCCACACATCTAGTTGACCTTTGCCCACTTTAGCATAACCATATCCTGGAAGGTCTACAAATCTAAAAGTTTCGTTAATATCAAAATAGTTAACCATCTTTGTAAGTCCTGGTGTTGAAGAGGTTTTTGCAAGTTTCTTTTGTCCGACCAGTCTATTTATAAGCGAGCTTTTACCCACATTACTTCTTCCAACAAAGGCAAACTCAGGAACACCGTCTTGCAAGATATTCTCTTTTTTAACCACACTTGTTTTATATTTTGCACTTAAAATTTTCATGTAGATAGTTTATCAAAGTTTACAACTTTTATCAAGCATAAATTATCAGTTTTCGATTTTAACATATTTTATTGTAAAAAAAGAAGAGCCTTTAACTCTTCTTAACAATTTCTATTATTGTGGAAATTGTGCGACTGGTGCAGTCATCATAGGACCGATTTGTGAATGCATTGTTATTTCTGCGACCACAGTGCCTACAGTGCTTGCAAGAACTCTTGCAACTTGGCTATTTCTAAAATATGCAACTGCATCTGCAAGGTCATCAAACTCTTTTCCGTCTACTATAACTTCAACGCTCATCTCAACATCGAATGAAAAGAGGCTTGCAGGCTCTGGCTTAACATTTCTTTTAAAATAAACTTTGACTGCGTCATGGCGAAGTCTTTCAACCCTCATTTCATCCCAAACACGCATATTTATTGTGCTACTTGGTGTTGGCTCTGCTAGTCGTTGATAATTAATACCTTCCATAATAGGTTTAAAATTCATATTTTTAATTACTTTTTCCATTTTTATCTCCTTTGAAAATTATTGCCGACAATTAACTATTTAATTCTCTTTCAACAATAATTTTAGCATAAAAAAGCAAAAATTCAAAGTGTTTTTTTTCTTTAATAGGAATTGATTAACAAAAAAAAAGACAATTATTTAAAACTGTCTTTTATAAAGCTTCTTTTCTCATATCCATTTCAATCTTTTCAGCTATGAGTGCGATGATTTCACTATTGGTTGGTTTGCGGTCACCTTTATAAATTACACAACCAAATAGTTCATTTAATCCTAATAAACCTTTTGTATTGCAAGCAACTTCTACTGAATGGCGTATACTGCGTTCAATTGATGCAGGGCTTGCAAACATTATTGTTGAAATTTCCGGATATAATTTTTTTGTAATATTTGATAGATAACTTTTATCTTTTATAACAAGTTTAATAGCAAGTCTTAAATATTCAAATCCAGTTAATTTTGGTGAAATACCTATAGCTATCAGATAATCTAAAATTTTTTTGTTTAGCTCAAGTTCCTTCTTTTCCATGCCAACTCCTAAGTATGTTTTTATTATAGTACATAAAACGACATTTTCAAAGAACAACAGCAAAGTTATTTAAAATAAGCTAAAAATCGACAAAAAAGACTATGAAGATATTTTTGAGAATAAAATTCTTATTCAAATCGATAAGCAAGTTTTTCAATTGAACCTGCACCAAGTAACAAGAAAATTGTTTTTTGCGAAGTATCACTTGCAATATATCTTTCGCATGTATCAAAGCTATTAAAGTATCTACTATTTATATTGTTTTGTTTAAGTGCATTTGATAATTTTAATGACGATACACCCTTAATAGCTTTTTCTCGAGCTGGATAAATGGGTAGTAAGCAAACTTCATCTGCTAGTGAAAGACTTGAAATAAATTCGGTAAACAGAGCTTGTGTTCTTGTATAAGTATGAGGTTCAAACACTACAACTAGTTTTGCGTTTGATAGCTGTTTGAAAGTAGAAATAATAGCTTTAATCTCATCAGGATGATGTGCATAATCATGATAAATTGTCTTGTCTTGCATTGCTACAATTTTTTCACATCGTCTTTTTACTCCTTTAAAGGTTTTAATAGCTTTTTGCAAATCATCAAAGCTAATACCAAGTAGTGTGCTAACTGCCACAGAAGCAAGAATATTATAGACATTAAACTTTCCTATCAATTCGCTTTGTACTCTTCCCAATTTTTTATCTTTAAAATACACATCAAACGACAAGCCTTTACCCCAAGACTGACGTATATTTTTTGCGGTAAAGTCAGCTTTTTCATTCAAAGCAAAAGTAACTAACCTTTTAACTTTTAAATTTCTATTATTTGGGTCATCAAAGTTGACTACAAGATAGCCCTCAGTGCAAACACAATGGGAAAACTTTGTAAAAGCTTGATAATAATTTTCATCAGTTTTAAAATAATCAAGATGGTCAGGTTTTTGATTTGTTATAACCTCAATAAAAGGTTTTAATGACAAAAAGCTATCTTTGTATTCGCAGGCTTCGGTGACAAAATATTCACCATTTGAATAAACAACATTGCTATCAAAGTTTTTTGCTATTCCGCCTATATGAATAGTTGGATTTAGTTGGCATACTTTTAAAATATGAGAAATTAATGCTGAAGTAGTGGTCTTTCCATGTGAACCAGAAATCGCTATGGTTTTATACTTTTTTGAAATCTCTCCGAGAAGTTCTGCACGTGTTAAAACAAGTTTGCCAAGTCTTCTAGCTTCAAGCAAATCAAAATCTTCCTCTGATATTGCACCAGAAATAACTACAACATCTGCATCATTTACAAAACATGGACATGCCCCCTTAACTACAGGGATACCTTCAGCACATAGTTTATCTGTTATTTCACTTAAAATTGCATCAGTGCCTGTTACCACTTTTCCCATATTTTTTAATATTATTGCAAGCGCTGACATGCTTATTCCGCCAATGCCAACAAAATGAAAAGTTTTATATTTTTCTAACATGTTAATTTATATGCAAGATTTTAATATATTGTCAAAATTATACATTTGCTTTATATAGTGCATAGAATATTGTATGAGTGCAAAAGTTAGTCTTAAAAACTATTCTACTTATGGAGTAGAAAATTATTGCCGACAATTATATCTACCAAAAAACAACAGTGAGTTTATATCACTTTTACGCAATTTAGACCTTAAAAAAGAAAGATATAAAGTTATTGGAAATGGCAGTAATATTCTTTTTCATACTAAATGCAAAAAAAGTAGTATAATTTGCACAAGAGATATAAAAAAACAAAAATCCAGAAATGGTGATATCTTAACTTTTTCTGCCTCTAATACACTCTGCTCGGCTTACCTTTATGCTAAAAGCAATGAACTTTCTGGCTTTGAAAAACTTGCATTAATACCTGGAACAATAGGCGGAGCTATTGCCGTCAATGCAAGTGCTTTTGGAATTCAAATTTTCGACCTGCTACATAGCGTTCAAGTTTACCATAATGGCGAGGTTATAACCTTAACTAAAAAAGATTTTGAGTACGGATATCGATTTACAAATATAAAAGAAAAAGGATATATAATTTTAAGTGCAAAGTTTCTTCTCAAACACGATAAAATTTCAGAGATAGAAAAAAGATATAAAGAGTGTTTATCTTTTAGACGGACTGAGCAACCTCTCGGTAGATGTGCAGGCAGTGTCTTTAAAAATCCACCAGCTCACTATGCAGGAAAACTTATAGAAAGTTGCAAGCTTAAAGGTGTTAATTATAACGATGCATTTATCTCAACTAAACATGCAAACTTTATAGTAAATCGTTCAAATGCAAAGAGTAGTGATATACTAAAACTTATAAAACTTTGTAAGCATAAGGTCTACAAACAATATAAAATAAAACTAGAACCCGAGGTTGAAATTTTTTAACCTCTTTTTATTAATAAAAATAAAATTTTATTTTGAATTTTCTTTTTTGTATGCTATTATTTTCTTGTAACAAAAGGAGAATTTTATGAAAAAGTTTTTTGCAGATTTCAAAAAATTTATCAGTCGTGGCAATATCGTTGATATGGCAATCGGTGTTATTATAGGTACTGCTTTTTCAGCTATCGTAACAGCTTTAACAAACAAAATCTTGATGCCTTTTATCAACCTACTTTTGTCAATGGGTGGCGCAGGCCTTGAATCAGCATACACAATCTTGAAACCAGTTTATGATGAAAACAATGTGCTAGACCTAACAAAAAGTATCTATATAGATTGGGGTGCTTTCATTACAGCGATTATCAACTTCCTAATCATCGCCCTCACACTTTTCATTATCTTGAAGATAACAATGAATGCAAGAGGCTACATAACAAAGCTCACAAAAAAATCGCTTACAAAAGAACAAAAGAAAGAGCTTAAAGAAAAGGGAATTTCTTTAAGAGATAAAGAACAAGTAAAAGCATATCTTCTTGAAAAAGAAGAAGAAAAAGCCGAACTTGCAAGACAAGAGGAAGAAAAAAAGAAACTTGAAGAGGAAGAGAAATATAAAAATTCAACTGAATATCTGTTGAAAGAAATCAGAGACCTATTAAAAGAAAATAAAGAACTCAAAGCAAAAGTAGCAAAACCAGTTAAAGCCACCTCAAAAGCGAAAGCTAAAAAAGCAGTTTAATTATTAAGACTAAATTATAAAATAAAAAGACAGACATTTAATCGTCTGTCTTTTTATTTTAACATTTACTATTAATATCCTCATCAAATGATAAAGTATCGTCTTCTTGATTTTTCACACATACAATATTATTTTCTTCATGATTATCAAAATCATAAATATTTTCTTCCTCTCTTATACAAATACCTTTTTGTTGTTTATTATTACTTTGTTTCAAAGCAGTAAAATGAACTGTAACAGGAAATGTAACTATAGCTATTGTGATACCAATAAAAGAATGCAACATGAAAGAATCAAAATTTTTTATAATTCCGTTGACAATTCCTCCAGTTAGACACGCAGCTGTAGGAACCCAAGGTAGAGCCTTAACTATACCACTTGATATAGCTTTGCCAAGTTTTTTAATTGATTTTATTATAGGTTTTGTTTCTTCAAAATTTTTCTTTTTATCCTTCATTTGAAACTTCCTCACCTGAGCATCCGTATTCTGTTACTTCTGCATCAATTATCTTAGAATCTTTATATTCTTCAATATCATAGGTAGCATCATTATTTTCTTCTTTATGTTTTTTAAGGGTTGAAATCGCATTTATAGTTGGGTAAATAGCAGCTAAAAAAGAAAAAGAAGATGCAACAAAGTTTAATGCGTAATAGTCGCCTTTACAAGCCTTATAAATACCTAATCCCAAATTTAATGCACCAGTTAAAATACACATTCCAACTATTACAGCACTCGAAACAATTAAAAATTTTTCGCTACTTTTTAAAATTGACTTTTCTTGAGGTTTTACAATCTCAGCTTTAACCTCTATACCTGCTTTTTTATTCATTTTTTGTTATCCATTTTTATTCTTGTTCTTGATCTGCTAAAAACATCTCATAATCATAGTCTGGGTCTGGAGTTGGATATTCCATTAATTCTTCAACGCCCTCTCCACTAACTGGAAGTTCATCATTAGCATCATAATAATCTTCAAAAGGAAATGGTTCTTCTATAGGATTTTTTTCTAAATTTTCAAAATCAAGTCCATAAATTTCATTCTCTACTTCAGGTAAATTTTTAATATCTTTGTTTTCCATAATCTT
>CARFEX010000015.1 GCA_948971535.1 uncultured Eubacteriales bacterium
CGACCACCGAGATCTACACTCTTTCCCTACACGACGCTCTTCCGATCTTATAAACAAACCGAGCAGAATGCTAGTGAATTTTATGTAAGTGCTCTTGGAACTAGTGCAAAGTTAGCAACTTCACGAAGCTTGGAAGAAAGTTATAACTATCTTCTTTATATAGAAAATGATAACGAACAAAGTAGACATGTTCTCCTTTCTTCAAAAGAAAAAACTTTAAATGCAAAAATGCTTAAAGTCAATCAAGAAGATAAGTTGTCAGTAAAAAATGGAGATATAATTTTACCAAATATAGAGGAAGTTGGTCTTGCAAATCAGGCTAAAATGTTTAACAAAGTTACAATAAAATATTACAATCAAAACTTCCCAAGTGATGATAACTTTAAAGATGAACAAGTTGTTTATACAAGCAAAGGTTATTTAGATGCTGATTTGCTCGACATATTGAATAATAGCGAAAACAATATTTACAAGATTTACATGCAAAAGACAGCTTTCTTTATAGGTACAGAAAACGATTATGATTATATAAGCTTGGAAGGCGAATATCTTAAAAAAGCTATTATAACTCAAGTAGTAGATATAGACCTTGAGGATTATGACTATCAAGAGGGTGGAAGATATTATAAAGTGACCGCTCCTCAAAGCGAAGAATCAAGCTTTGTTTTAACTAGCGAGTTTGTTATTAGTGAAAAACTCGCAAAAGTAGATACCGTTAAAAATGCAAAAATCAATAATGGTGTGCTCACGTTTGAATATGATAATACTTATAGTAGCAGAGTCTTTAAAGTGATTGCTCAAAACTCAATTACTAATAGTGAAAGAGTTGAAATTGAAGGTGCTTTTTCTTGGAACCAAACAAATTACTCTTGTATTTTTACTCCAAACGAAGGAGCTTTCACTTTATCAAATCCATACACACTATCAATTTATGCTTATAGCAAAGAGGAAGATAGGGTAAGTGGAAGTGGTAATATAAACAAAATCTTAAAATCAAACCCATTTATTATTGAAGATGTTTATAAACTTAAAAAGGTAGAATTAGATGATTTGGTATTTTCAAGTGAAGATGATTATTACGAATTAGATTTAAGCAAGTATTTTGAAAATAATCGTATTAAAGAATCAAATTCATGTTATAAAATACAAGTTGCCATCGGTGAAAAAGACGAAGGCAACAACTTAATAAATGTCAAAAACTTTAGTTTAGAACATAACAAAACCTTTATAAAAATTAAATTAGAGCAAAATGAAGAAAGATATAATTTGATTATTATTGATAGTGAAAATAGTCAAGAAATTTTGGAGCTAAATAGTCTTGAAAATTTGGTGTTCCAGTTTGAAGTTGTTGATAATCAGGCAGACAATGAAGTGTCAAGAAAAATACTTCTTAATAGTGATAAGTCAAGCTTTGATATAAGCAAAGGCGAATGGACAGATGAAACTCTTTCTTGGAATGAGCAGATGAAAATGTTTGACTGGTCTGGAAGCCAAAGTGAGATAAACGGGCAAGAACAAAAAGAGTATCTTGTAACTTTAACTTATAAATATGATGACAAAAAGGAAATGGCTTTGGTTTATGATACTTTCTATCAACCAAAAAAGCTTGGTACTATTGTTAAAGCTGAGGTTAGAACAAGAAATTCAAATTCGATAATGTTCTTCTCAGAGCCAATAGAATATCCAGAGGGTGACCAAGAAGCTGATATAGAATTTAATCTATTTGGTGGCGGAACAGGCAGTGAAGAATCACCTTATATAATCTCAAATCAAGTGCATTTTAAAAACATTGCACTAGTAAATAAAAAAGATGTATATTTTAAGCAGACAGCTGATTTAGGAATTACACTTTCACAAAACGAAAGCTTCCTTATCGAAAACTTTTTATCACAATATGACGGGCAAGGCAAAACTTTAACTATAAACTTAAATGCTGTTAGTCAGTTAAACTCGACAGTTATAAAAAATCTGAATGATAGAGATTACGAGTTTAATTACATAAGTTCACTTTTCAAAAGTGTTGGACAGGATGCAAGTATTAAAAATCTCAAAATAAAACTAAATGTTGAGTTATCAGATTTGAGTTCTGCAATGATAGCTCCACTTGCAATGACAAATTATGGAAAGATTGAAAACTGTGAAATGTTGTCTACATATGCAAATGTTTCAGTTTTAACAGGTTCAAATATTGCATTGGCTGGTTTCGTAGTAGATAACTATGGAAAAATGCTAAATATAAAAAATAGTGCAAGTGGTGAAAACTTTAATTTTGCTCCAACCGCAAGCGGTGCAATAAATATCATGTATGGCGGAATAGCTTTTTCAAATAACACTTCTGGTGTTTCCATTGTTGGAGAAATCCGTAACTGCTTTATAAGTGGAGAAAAGCAAATAGGTGTAAAAGGCAGATATACTTCAGTTTTAACTACTGGGATATGCCTGCAAAACAATAAAGCTAAGATTGTTGAATGTGGTAATGATGGGAATTTTAATGTTGTCGACAAAGGTACAAATAAAAATTTCACGTCATATATGTCTGGGATAAGTTTTGCAAGCAATGGAACTATCAACTTTTGCTACAATAACGGACAATTAATAAGTGCATCAATCAATAATAATGCGGTTGGAATAGTTTATGCTTTGACAGGTGGAAACTTAAAATATCTAGTAGAAACTGCAAATTATAGTTTGGTTAAAACCAAGTCTGGAAATGTAAAAAGTGAAAACTGTTATGGCTCATCAAGTATAGCTAATTCTCCTATTCCAATAAACAGTTTGACAAATTTTTCAACAGTTTGTGAAAGTGGAAAAACTTTGGAAGTAAAAATTTCCGATAGCATGCAAACTGCAACAGGCTACCTAGCTAAAATTATATAAAAGTAATTTTTAAATTAAGTGAGAAATATAATAAAATGATGAAAAAAATATTTATAATCCTTTCTTTTTGTATTATCTCTTTTGCACTTTCAGCTTGTGGGCAAACCCCACCTGTTACAATAGGCTCATCATATATTATGGTGAGCCTAGGTGTTATGTCTAGCGGAGAGGTAGTTCAAAAATTTGATTTTGCAGTTGATAGTGACTTTCTAGAAGAAAATGGTGTCAATGGAGAAGCTCTTGAAGGTGTAAAACTAAAACTAATAGAAAACTTTGATACATTTCGTCAAGAGTTTGCAGTTGGATTTGGTTTAATATATGAAAATGCTGATGGAGAAAAAGAAGATTTTGCTATAGGCAAAAAACTAAAAATTTCACAAACCACATACGACAAAGATTTGGATACAATAACTTTTAATATAGTTTTTGAAGATAACGCAACTTGGAGCTTTTATCATCCGTCAAAAGAAGAAGATGACAAAAATCAAAGCAATGGCATTGTCTTTGTAGAAAAAATTGAGTCAAAAGGATTGTTCCCTTTTGCAAGCGAAGTAACTCTCGGTAATGGCGAAAAGACAACTGTTGCAGAGAGATACACAAATGCCTATCTTAAAGCTTTTGAAAACAATGAGAAAAAGGAAGTTATTACACAAAAGTACAAACCAGATTTTGTTTATAATTATGCAACTTTTTCAAGTAGAGTTGGTAGTGATGCTGATATAAGATTTCTAGATAGTGAGGGATTATATCATCACGCATGGGTGAGAAATGCCGAAAATTATCAAAAAGAAAACCAAATAACACTTTTTAGCAATGTGATAAATAGAGGTTGGTGGTATCTGTTTTGGTTAATAATTGTTGGAGTTGTTACAGCGGTTGCACTTATAATTGCAAAAGTAATTTCAAAAAAGAAAAAAGCATAAGTTCACTTATGCTTTTTTTAGGACGCAAGAACAACAGCAATGAAATGAGTGTTTTCTTGTAATTTTATTTGTTTATATCTTTTATATAAAATAAAAATTTAGAATTATATTCTTTTATAATAAAAAAAGATTGTATTTGTATTATATTTCTCTTGAAATTTGGGTATTTTTGTGATAAACTAATATGGTTAAAAAGGAAGAAATATGAAAAACGAAAATATTAGAAATATCGCAATTATTGCCCATGTAGACCACGGCAAAACTTCTCTTGTAGATGCACTTCTCAAACAAGGTAGTGTGTTCCGTGACAACCAAGCTGTTGAAGATAGAGTTATGGATAGCAATGCCATTGAAAAGGAAAGAGGCATTACTATTTTGTCAAAGAACTGCTCTTGTATTTATAATGATGTAAAAATAAATGTTGTTGACACTCCGGGACATGCAGACTTTGGTGGTGAAGTTGAACGTGTGCTTAAAATGGTAGACGGAGTTATCCTTGTTGTTGATGCTTATGAAGGACCTATGCCACAAACTCGTTTTGTACTTGAAAGAGCCCTCGCACTTAAACTTAAAGTTGTTGTAGTTGTAAACAAGATAGATAGACCTGATGCTAGAATAAGTGAAGTTATAGATGAAGTTTTAGAGCTGTTCCTAGACCTAGATGCAGATGAAGAACAACTCAATTCACCTTTTGTTTTTGCTTCGGCAAGAAATGGTATAGCCACAAAAGATTATAACCAAACTGGTACTGATATGAAACCGCTCTTTGAAACTATTATTGAACATATTCCAGCCCCAGAAGGTGACAATGAGGGTGCAAGTCAAGTTCTTATTTCATCAGCTGAACATAATGATTATGTAGGAAAACTTGCAGTAGGCAAAATTAGCAGAGGTAGTTTAAAGGTTGGACAAAGTGTTATGCTTTGCAATTACCATGATGAAAGCAAAAAAACTCGTTCAAAGATAGTTAGCTTATTTGTATTTGAAGGCCTTAAAAAAGTGCCTGTGGAAAGTGCAACTATTGGAGAAATAGTTTGTATAGCAGGGCTTGAAAATGTTGGTATTGGTGATACTATATGTGATTTCAATAATCCAGAGCCTATTGAATTTGTCAAGATAGCTGAACCTTCAGTTGAAATGACCTTTATGGTGAATGACAGCCCTTTTGCTGGTAAGGAAGGCAAGTTTGTAACTTCAAGACATCTTCGTGACAGACTTTATAAAGAAGCGGTTAAAGACCTTTCTCTCAAAGTTAGTGACGGAGAAACAGCTGAACAATTCAAAGTATGCGGAAGAGGAGAAATGCATCTTTCAATCCTCATTGAAAATATGCGCCGAGATGGATATGAATTTCAAGTAAGTATGCCAAAAGTACTTATAAAAACAATAGATGGCAAGAAGTGCGAACCAATTGATAGACTTTTTTTAGACGTCCCAGAAGATTGCACAGGTGTAGTTATGCAAAAAATGGGTGTGCGTAAAGGTGAACTTGTAGGCATGAACCCTCATGGTAGTCGTATGAAAATGGAATTTCTTATTCCTTCTCGAGGTCTATTTGGATTTAAGAGTGAGCTTTTGACAGATACCAAAGGTGAGGGTGTAATCAACTCAGTATTTGAAAGATACGAGCCTTGGAAAGGTGAAATCAATCGCCGTGAGTATGGCTCACTTATCGCTCATGAAAGCGGAGATAGCATAGTTTATGGACTATTCAATGCTCAAGAGAGAGGTGACCTATTTATCGGAGCAGGTGTGCCTGTTTATGCAGGTATGGTTGTAGGACAAAATCCAAAAGGTGATGATATAGTTGTCAATGTTTGCAAAAGAAAACATCTTTCAAACTGCCGTTCTTCTGGTGCTGACGAGGCGCTTAGACTTATTCCGCCAAAAAGATTAAGCCTAGAAGATGCTATTGAGTTTCTTGCTGATGATGAAATTTTGGAAGTTACTCCAAAGAGTATGAGAATCCGCAAAATTATTCTTGACCACAATTTGCGTCTTCGTGAAAGAGGTAAGATTATGAGAGGAGAAATCTAATATGTTAAAACCAAACGAGAGTAGAGATTTAAAAAAACAATATAAGAGAATTTTAATTTTCTTATCTATTTTCTTTGTCTTTGCTCTTGTTTTGTGTTATTTACTTATGCTTGCTGGTATTTCACCAGTTTTAAATGGGTTTATTATTATAGTTTGTGCGTCTATTTTCTACTTGCTGTTTTTATTTATTTGTGCTAAAATTGATAAAAGAAAGGCAAGAAAACAATTAGAAGACCCAACAAAAGACCCTTTTACAAAGAAAAAATAAATATAGGAGGAGAATATGGCTGAATACAAAATTATGCCACATAACATCGAAGCGGAACAGGCACTACTTGGCTGTATTCTTCTTGATGTGCAAATTCAACCAGAGATACTTGGAACTATGGATGCGACAGACTTCTATTCTGATGCACATCAAAATATTTTCAAGTCGATGACAAATGTTTTTAAAAAGAATATTCCTATTGACTTTGTCACTTTGGCTGATGAACTTGAAAAAAATGGACTTATAGAAAAAGTTGGTGGTATTGAGTACATAACGCTCCTTACTAATGCGGTACCTTCTGCTGCTAACTTTAAATTTTATTTTGATATCATTAAATCAGATTCTATAAAGCGTAAACTTATAAGAAGTGGTCAAGATATCATAGAGAAGGCATATTCTTCTGACGACAAACAGTCAGTGCTTAGTTTTGCAGAGAAATCTGTGTTTGACATAGCTGATAAGCAGGGTTCAACAGCTCTTGAACATGTCGGCAAACCAGGCGGAGCCATAAAGCAAGTTATCGATAGATTTGACCAAATAGCAAATGACCCTAATTCACTTAGAGGTATTCCAACAGGTTTTAAAGAATATGATGCTATGACAAATGGTTTGCAAAATACAGACCTTATTTTGCTTGCTGCTCGTCCAGGTGTTGGTAAAACCTCTTTTGCTATGAATTTAGTTGTCAATGCAGCAATTAAACATGGCAAAAAATGTGCAGTGTTTTCGCTCGAAATGTCCAAAATGCAACTTATGCAAAGAGCAATATGTTCACTTGCAAAAGTGAGTATGGCAAAAGCTCTAAATGGAACGATGAACCCTGATGAGTGGAATAGAATTTGGACTGCTACAAAACAACTTGAACAGAGCGGAATTTATATCGATGACTCATCGATGACAACACCATCATCTTTGCTAGCAAAATGCCGTCAACTTAAAATAAAAGAGGGACTTGATTTAATTATGGTTGACTATATTCAGCTTATGAGTTCTGGAAAAGACAGGGTTGAAAGTAGACAAAATGAAGTTGCCGAAATTTCACGTAATCTCAAAATAGCAGCCAAGGAACTTGGAGTTCCAGTTATAGCACTATCTCAGTTATCTCGTTCGGTCGAAGCTCGTGCAGGTGATCATAGACCAATGCCATCAGACCTACGTGATTCAGGTGCTATTGAGCAGGATGCAGATATAATATTGTTCCTTTACAATCCAGAAAAATACAATGACGTACCACAAGAAGATGAACCAGGAACTATTGAACTTATTGTTTCAAAGCACAGAAATGGTAGGACGGGAACTGTGAAACTTCGTTGGATAGGAGAGTACACAACTTTTGTAAACCTTGGTGAAAAGCTCAATGTTTCAACTGCACCAGTTAAAGTTGAGGCGAAGGATATAGAAGAAACACCTATTGACCCAACTGGTGTTGATGTATTTGGAGATTAAAAGGAGGTAAGATGGCAGAAAAAAGAAAAAAAATGTTCAATAAAAAATGGATAGTTGCCATTTCTATACTTGCACTTATAGCTATTGTTGTAACAACAGTTTTGCTTTTGTTGCCAAAAAATACACGTCTTGTAGTAACAAAAATGTATGAACATGAAACAGTTTTGTTCTTAAAAGATAAAACTGAAGACGATTTATTGAAAAGCTTTGAAGGCAAGATTGACGGAGTAGACACAAAATATTATTTAGAAGCCAAAAATGTTAGAGTAATGACAGCTAATATCGAAGATATGGTTAAGTTTTACAATGATTATCTTTATTATACGTCAGACAATGGCACATTTCAGGATTATTATGGCTCAGTTATAAAAGGTATTGACCATGCTGAACAATATAAATTAAAAATGGTTGATTTGCTTAAAGATATTCATGAGAAACTTCAAGACCAATCTGTGACCAATCTTAGAACTGCATGGAGAGAATATAGAAAACTTTTTGTTGAATATTTAAAAGGTTATCATCAAGCTTTTGTAGGGCTTGGACATGTTTATAAAGCTTGCTTGGTAGATGGTATAACTCAAAACAACTATACTTATTATCTTATAGATGTAAATAATTCTTTATTTGAAAATATAATAAAAGATTATCAAGTATGTATAGAAGCTGATGAAAAAGAGCAAAGCTATAGTTTTGGTAGTGGAAAGGTGAATAAACTTTCTTCTATAACAAATCTTTTATCTGATAAAACACAATTAACAAAATACAATTATTCTTCATCTATGCAAGAACAAATCAAACTTGTAGACAGATTCCAAGAGGTTTATAATGTAGGCATAGATAAGGTTGTTGATTCTATTGATATAAACGGAAACATAACCTTTAATGCTGTTTCACAAGATACAAATTCTCAACTGCTCAATGCTGTTAAAAATCTTATAAATGGAGGTGTCATAGCATGAAGAACAAGTTGGTTAGAGGTTTGCTTGCGGGTGTTGTTATGCTATCTGGTTTAACACTATTCGCATGTGGTGGAAACGATGGTTCCAATCCAAATGATGTTTATACTAAGACAAATAATATCATTGAAAAAATGAGAGAAGATAGTACCAGTGCTTTTACAACCACATATAGTTATGAAATCTTTTCAAGCTATGTCTTTTCTGCTTTTAAAAATAGTGAAGATTCAATGTATAATGGGTTATTCGTTTTACCTATGAACTATATTTCTTCACATTATAAAACATTAGAAAATATTAAAAATGAAAAAAATATTTCAAATGAGGGCATAAATGCAATAAACAATCTTAGCGCAAAACTTGACAGCCTTGAAGCAAGTTATAAGTCTATGCAAGAAGAATATAAAAGACTGAAAATTTTTGATTCATCTACTGGTGTTCATGAAGGAATATATAATGGAGCACTTCAAAATTTTCGTTATGAAGCTACCTCTATTATAGGTTCGGCATATTCGGTTGCTATCGAAATAGCAAATGTTGAAGAAACAGTTTTCAAGGTCTATTCTGGTATGAAAGATAAAGAGATTACAACCAATGACAGTTTAAAAATTAAAGATTATCTTTCTCTTTTTGTTGGATATGATTATTATAATCTATTGTTGAATAACTGTCATTCTGTTGATTTAACAACAAAAGTGGGTTTTGTAGGTCAGGTTGAAACGAAATTTGCTTCATTTATGAGAGAATTTGCAAAATTTAAAGCAGATGGTCTTAAAAATCTTGTAGAGCAATATCAAGAAGAGGTTGGAGAAGGCGAAGATAAAGAAATTATCGTAACCTATGATAACAAAGCTATTGACAAACTATTAAGTGCTAATAGGATACTTTCAGAGGAAAGAAAAAATCTTGAAACAGCTCTTTCAAAATATTCTTTTTATGATAACTATTTTAATAGTGAAGATATAAATGAAAGCAGTGACCAATTTACACAAGTGCATGTTGATGAAATAGAGGCTTATTATAATCTTTATTTAGTGGAACATACAAAGTTTATAAAATCAATATTAGTAAAGTAGAATAGAGTTAAATTTGTAAAGTTTATACTCGATTTTATAAAAGATATTAGCGCAGTTATCATAGATTGCGCTATATTTAAAAATAGGAGTAAAATTATGGACGGACAAAAAATAGCAGAGCTATTATTTCCAAAGGTAAAGCTTACGGCAGAAGAGCTTTTAAAAAAATATCCACCTAGAAAATTAAATGAAGGGCAAGTTGTAAGTCGTTTTGCACCAAGTCCAACAGGTTATATGCATATTGGTAACTTTTTCCAAATGTTCATCGCTTACAATCTTACTCGAGTTACAGACGGAATTATGTTTTTACGTATTGAGGATACAGATTCAAAACGTGAAATTAAAGAGGCAAAAGATGTTATATATGGTACTTTAAAAAACTATGGCATAAAATTTGATGAATATCAAACCCTTTATGGTAAAGATATAGGTGAATATGGACCTTATGTTCAAAGTCAAAGGAGAGAAATTTATCATGTGTTTGCAAAAAAACTTGTAGCAGAAGGTAGAGCTTTTCCATGTTTTTGTAAAAAAACTGAGGGTAAAGAGGATGTTCTAAAACTTCGTGAAAACAAGTTCCAAGCGGATGATGAAAAAGAATATGACCCTTGCCGTGATTTAAGTTATGAAGAGGTTAAAGCACATATAGACAATGGTGAAAGTTTTGCAATCAGGTTGAAAACTAAAAATAAAGGAACTGAAAGAATAAAATTTCACGACCTTATTAAAGGCGAGATTGATGCAAAAGCAAACGCAAAGGATTTTATTATTCTAAAAACTGATGGGGTGCCACCATATCCATTTGCTCATGCCGTTGACGATACGCTTATGGGCACTACAATAGTCGTGCGTGGTGAAGAATATATAAGCTCAACACCAATGCATCTAGAACTATTTGATGCACTTGGTTTTAAACCAACTACTTATTGTCACAATCCTTTAATTTGCAAGATAGGTGAAAATGGTAATAAACGTAAGATTTCAAAACGTTATGACCCAGAAGCAGATATGAGATTTTATAGTTATGAGGGCTATCCAAAAGAAGCTGTGCTTGAATATTTGTTAAATATCATCAATTCTGGCTTTGAAAAGTGGAGAACTCAAAACCCTGATGCAGACTGGAAAGAGTTTTCTTTTGGTGTCAAAGATATAACAGCGGTTTCACCAGTGTTTGACCTTGTAAAGCTTAACGATATATCAAAAAATCTTATATCTCGTATGCCTGCTGATAAGGTTTATAACCTTTGGCTCAATTGGGCAGAAGAGTTTGATAAAGAACTTGCGGGTTGGCTTAAAGAAAATAAGGCTTATGCAACAGCATTTTTAAATATAGATAGAGAGTCGCCAAAACCTCGAAAGGATATTTATAAATGGAGCATGATTAAAACAGAGAATTTTCCTTATATGTTTTCTGCACCTAATAGAGATGAACTAGATGATTTGGATAAGAGCAAGTATGAGGAATTTATGGGTGAGTACTCAAAAATATTTACCTTTCCACAAAGCAATGAGGAGTGGTTTGCTGGTGTTAAAAAGGTGGCTGAAAAACTGGGTTATGCTATTGATAACAAAGCCTATAAACTTAACCCAGATGCCTATAAAGGTAATACTGCCAAAGCATGCGAGTTTGTGCGTCTGGCAATAACAGGAAAGAAAAATTCACCAAACCTTTTTGAAATCATGAAAGTTTTAGGAGAAGAGGAAACTTTAAAAAGATTAAAAAATGCATAAAAACGACTTGATAAAATCAAGTCGTTTTTTGTTATAAGAAATTTTAAAGAATTTGTAAATATTATAAAGTTTAAATCATAACTAAAATATATGGAAGACAAAATCAATATGAAAAGTGAGGAGCTTGTAGCTCTTGCAAGTTCGCTGGCGGTATGTATTTCAAAAAAGTTTAGCGATTGTGATATATTAACTATCAGAATGTTTTTAAATACATTATCTACCAATCTTTCACTTATTGAATATAACAACAAGCTTTGTTGTAAAAATAAGAATGATAAAAAGTAGTTAGTAAATTTTTAGCGTTTTTTCAATAACTTTAAAAAGTTAAATTATCGATGTCATTGTCCCAATAAGTTGTTTTTAGATAGAGAAGCCTTTCTATTTCTTTTTCTGAAAAAAGAAAAAAATGATTTAGGTCACAAGACATGTTAACTCCAAAAGGTTTCCAAAGTCCAGTAGTTCTATGAGTGTGACCAAATAAATTGATATAATCTTTTTTGTAATTCCTTGGAAAATGGTTTAAATAAAACTTTTTATTTTTAAAAGTTAAATATTCTTCTGTTTTAACTTCATAAAAACCTTGTTTTTTACAAAAAGCTCTAAAAGCTTCAAAGTTACCATTAAATTGACTGTCAATAAGTCGCTGTTCGCTATTACCAATTATTAATATAACTTTTGCATTAATTTTTTGAACTGTCTTTAAGTTTGATTTCCAATTGGGTTTTGAAGCTTCATTGAAATTGATATAATCACCCAAATGGTAAATAATGTCTTTTGATTTAGCTTGTTTATTCCATGTATTAAAAATAAATTCTTTAAATTCTTTGTTATTGGCAAAAGGTCTATTTTCTCTTTTTAGAGAATTAGAATCTCCAAACTGGGTGTCACTAGTAAAATAATAAATAATATCCTCTTTTGATAAATTAATTTAGTTTCGACTAACAAAGTTTTTAGTAACTCATGTTATTAAATTTTGTAAAAAACTATAATGTGTCAACATAAAACAAAGTCTTTTTTTGATTTCTTCGTTTTGATTTTGCGTAAATCAAAATAACATATATTCACCATCATTAATTCCAATTGTGTCTAATTTATCTCTTTCCAATTTTTGCAAATACAATTTACCATAAGTTCCTTTTAAAGAATTATAATGCGGAGTTAATACTTTGTCTGAGT
>CARFEX010000016.1 GCA_948971535.1 uncultured Eubacteriales bacterium
TTATATAATACCACATTAGAACAATTATATTGTCCGAACTTAAGATATTGTGGTGATGAAAAGAATGGGGAAAGATTTTTAAGTAACAATAAGAAATTTGAAAGAGTTACCTCATCTGTGATTGCGGAATTGAGTCGAGTAGGAGAAGAGGAGCAAAGTTGATAGAAAATTCTATCAGCTTTTTGTTTGCAATTTTTTCTCGTTTGGTTTATACTCTCTTTTAGGAGATAAATGATGTTATTATTAGGTGATTATCATACTCATACAAAATATTCGCGTCATGGTCATGGCAAAGGAACTGTTCTTGAAAATGCTTCCGTAGCTTCAAACAAAGGGTTAAAGCAGATTGCGATTTCCGACCATGGCTTTAACCATATGTTTTATGGTGTCAGACGTAGAGAAATTCCTCAAGTCCGTGAAGATATTTGGAACGCAAAAGAGGTTACAGGTGTGGACGTTCTTCTTGGAGTTGAGGCTAACCTTATTAGCTCTGACGGTGCGATAGATGTTAAAATTGAGGACCTTGAATATCTTGATATACTTCTTATGGGATTTCATAATCTTGTGCGAATGGATAGTAACAAAGATTTTTTTAAAATTAATATTGCTAATATGCTTTCAGGTGTTTTTGCACCTAGCAAGGAACTTATAAATCGAAACACTACAGCTTTTTTAAAGGCACTTGATAAATATCCTATAGATATTATTACACATCTCAACTATGGTTGTCCTGTTGATACTTTGGCAGTAGCAAAACTTGCCAAAGAAAAGGGGACCTACGTTGAGCTTAATGGCAAAAGAATTAATTTCACTGAGCAGGAGATTGTCACTATGGCGAGTGAAGGGGTGAACTTTATTATAAATTCTGACGCACACTCGCCAGACAGGGTTGGTGAATGTAATCATGCGTTGAATTTAATTTATAAATTAGGAATACCACTTTCTCAAGTGGCTAATATTGACAAGCTTCCAACATTCCACAAAACAAGGAGCAAGCATTGAGTTTTGCAAGAGATTCTAAATTAGAAATATTACAAAGCGAGATTGAAGACGCAAATTGCGCTCTTGCTTTTTTGTCGGGATTATTTCATGCTTGTGGTCAGCTTACTAAAAATTCCAATGGACTGCGTGCGGACATTGTTACCGATAATAAGGAAATTTTTGATTTTACTAATAAGCTTGCGAAAAAATTGTACGGCAACGAATTAAAGCTTGAAATCAGTGATGATTATATCATTAATAAGACTACTTATTATCGTATTATGTTTCCAAATGAAATTTCACAAAGTGTTCTTGAGGACTGTGGAATAATTAATAATGGGGCACAAGGTTTTGGTATTAGTCGTGGTATAGACAAAAACATTATTGCCGATGAAGAATGCAAACGAGCATTTATAAAAGGGGCATATATAGGCTGTGCAACTTCAAGCATTAAGTTGTCAGAGCTAGGTTCTCAAAAACCTACAACTGGTTATCATGTTGAATTTTCTTCACATACTCAAGAATTTTTAAATGACCTAAGAGATTTGCTAGCACAGTTTAATATCAATTCTAGACTTGTTGAAAGAAAAAAGTTGTTTGTTTTATATTTGAAAGATTCAGAAGCAATCAAGGATTTGCTTGCACTTATTGGTGCCACTGATAGTGTTATGACACTTTCAAATGAAATGGCGACTAGAGATTTGCGTAACACTGTTAATCGTCAGGTTAATTGTATAAATGCTAACATTACAAAGACTATTGAAGCTAGTTTAAAGCAAGTTGAAGCTATAAACCTTATTAATAAAAAAATTGGTTTGGATGCATTGCCTGAAGACTTGCAAGAGGTGGCGGTACTTAGACTTGCAAATCAGCAAGAGAGTATGGAAGAACTTTTGAAACTTTCTACTATAGAGCTTACTAAGAGCGGACTTAATCACAGATTTAGGAAACTTATTCGTATTGCTGAATTACTTAAACAATAATTAGGAGATAAAATGAAAGAATTTGTTCACTTACATGTTCATACAGAGTTTAGCTTACTTGACGGTCTTGCTAGAATTAAAAAACTTGTTGCTATGGTAAAAGAACGTGGTTGGAAGGCGGTGGCTATTACCGACCACGGTAGCATGTATGGTACAATGAAATTTTATGAAGAGTGTATAAATAATGGCATTAAACCTATCTTGGGAGAAGAGTTCTATATTTGCAATGACAGACATTCTCGCTCTAACAAAGCTGACACTGGACATCTTATTTTGCTTGCTAAAAATAATACTGGTTATCAAAACCTATTAAAACTCAGTTCTATCGCTTTCACAGAAGGTATGTATTATAAGCCAAGAATTGATTATAAGGTGCTTGAACAATATTCTGAGGGTCTTATTTGTCTTTCAGCTTGTGTTGCAGGGCATATTCCTCAGGCCATTATTCGCCGTGAATATGACGAAGCAGATAGACTTATTCAGTGGCACAAACGTGTTTTTAATGATGATTTTTATCTTGAAATTCAAGACCATGGTTTGGAAGTACAAAGAGAAGTACTTGTTAAACTTACCGAACTTTCAGAGAAACATGGGGTTAAACTTGTAGCAACAAATGACGTGCATTATCTTAACAAAGAGGATGCTGAGCTTCAAGATGTACTTATGTGTGTACAAATGGGAAAGACTTTTGATGACCCTGATAGAATGAAATTTGAAACGCAAGAGTTTTACCTTAAAACCTATGAAGAAATGCTTGAAGCTTTGCCAGCTTATCAGGAAGCTCTTGATATAACTACTGAAATTGCTGACAAGTGTGAAGTAACTTTAAAAACCAAATCACTTCGTGAGTCTGGCGCACCAAAACAATATTGGCTTGGTGCTAACGATAATTTTATCCCTGCCTATATTCCTGATACTGGCGAGGGTACTTTTGAATACCTTTCACGCATGGCTTGGGAGGGGCTTTATAGAAATTATAAAGAAGTTCCTCAAGAATACAAAGACCGTATGCAAATGGAGCTTGATACTATCAATCGCTTAGGCTTTGTTGAATACTTTCTTATCGTTTGGGATTACATTAACTTTGCTAGACAAAATGATATTTCTGTTGGACCAGGAAGAGGCTCTGGTGCAGGCAGTTTGGTTGCTTATTGTACTGGGATTACTCAAGTTGACCCTATGCGATATGACTTATACTTTGACCGTTTTATTAATCCAGAACGTGTTTCCATGCCCGATTTCGATGTTGACTTTTGTCGTGATAGACGTGGTGAAGTTATCGATTATGCAAAGCGAAGATATGGAGAAGACCATGTTTCCAACATTGTTACGTTTGGAAATATGCAGGCTAAAAATGCTATACGTGACGTTGCTAGAGTTTTAAGATTTCCGCTTGCTGAAGTAGACAAAATCACCAAAGAGATACCTAGTAAACCTCTAAAAAAACCACCAGTTTTGTCCTATTATTTTGGTCAGACAGGAAAGGCTGAAGATGCAAAATACATAATTCCTGAACTCAAACAAATGTATGAGGAAGACGAGGCTATAAAAAAGATAGTCGACATGGCTATCAAGCTTGAGGGCGTTCCAAGGAATATGTCTATGCACGCAGCGGGAGTTTTGATTGCTCCAGAGCCTTTAGATGTTTTTGTACCACTTGCGAAGAGTGGTGAAGATGTGGTTACTCAATTTGATATGACTGAACTTGAACATCTTGGTCTTCTTAAAATGGACTTTTTGGGACTTCAAACTCTTGATGATATTTATAAAGCCGTTCAATATGTAAAAGAAAATCATGGTGTTGAAATCGATTTTGGGAAAATGGACTATGATGACCCTGCAGTTTTTGAACTTATAAGTTCTGGCAATACCGAAGCAGTTTTTCAATTAGAAAGTGGTGGTATGAAAAAGTTCATGAAGGACCTACAACCATCAAGCCTTGAAGACGTTATTGCGGGTATTTCACTTTATCGTCCTGGTCCTATGGACTTTATTCCAAAGTTTATCAAAGGTAAAAAAGACCCTGAACATATCGAATATGATGACCCTTGTCTTGAACCTATCTTGAAAACAACTTATGGATGTATTGTTTATCAAGAGCAGGTTATGAAAATCTTTCAAGTTATGGGTGGTTTCTCACTTGGTGGAGCTGACGTGGTTCGCCGTATTATGGCAAAGAAAAAAGCAGAACTTCTTCCTCCAGAAGAGGATAAGTTTATCAACGGTTGGGTTGACCCTGAAGGAATTAAAAATCCTATTCCTGGTGCAGTTAAACTTGGGCATGATAAAGATGTTGCAAAGAAAGTGTTTGACCAAATGGCAAAATTTGCTGGTTATGCTTTCAATAAATCTCACGCAGCCGCTTATGCCTATGTAGCTTACCAGACAGGTTATTTAAAAGCTCACTATGAAGTTGAATATTTAACAGCTGTTTTGAATACCAGAATTACTAATGCCGACCTTATTAAAAAATATATAAATTATGCAAGACGTGAAGGTTTTGAAGTTTTTCCGCCAGATATAAACAAATCAAAAACAGAGTTCCGAGTTGAAAATGGCAATATCCGTTTTGGCATGGGTGGAATTAAAAACGTTGGAACAAGTGTAGTTGACCAAATTATAGAAGAACGAGAAAAGGCAGGGCCGTTTAAAAGCTTTGAAGATTTTATTGAAAGAATGACTCAATACAGTGTTGTAAATAAGCGAGCTGTAGAAAGTTTGATATTAAGTGGAGCTTTTGATAACTTTGGTATATATCGTTCACAACTTATGGCAGTTTATCCAATGGTTATGGATAGATCTATTGCTGATAAGAAAAATAAAGCAAATGGCCAGACATCTATGTTTGATACTTTTGAAGAAATTAGCTCAGTTGTAAACACTGTAGATTACCCACAAGTAAAAGAATTTAGTAAAGAAACACTTCTAAAAAATGAAAAAGAATATGTAGGTATTTATCTTTCAGGACATCCGCTTGACGATTATCTTGATAAGTATGACGGTTTTGATTTTACTTCGGACATGATAGCTGAGGAAGAGGAAGAAAGTGATTTTGAAGATGAAAATGAAATTGAAGTAGAACGTGAATTTGATAAAGTTAAAGATGGGCAACCAGTTAAATGCGGTGGACTTATTACAGATGTAAAGAAAGTTGCTACTAAATCAGGCAATATGGCCATTTTGACAATAGAAGATATCAATGGCAACTTTGATGTTATGCTTTTTCCAAAGCACTATACTAGATTGAAAGATATAGCTGTTGAAGATAAAATGGTTACCATTCGCGGAAGAATTTCTATCAGGTCAGGGAAATCGCCTGTAGTTATAACTGATAACCTTATATCTTGGGATAAGAATGTCGAAGAGAGTGAAGTTAAAGAAGTTAAAGTCTATCTTCGTTTTGATACCAAGGATATCGATGTTTATGATAAAGTTAAACTTATTATAGCTTCTTATCCAGGAAAAGTCCCTGTTGTTATAAAATGCACATCTACAAACAAAGCTTTTGCCTTCTCTGCAAAAGTAGATGCGAACAACTATCTTCAAAACGAGCTTATTGGACTCCTTGGTGAAGAAAATGTA
Source organism: uncultured Eubacteriales bacterium (assembly GCA_948971535.1). Lineage (GTDB taxonomy): Bacteria > Bacillota > Clostridia > Christensenellales > UBA1242 > Caccovivens. The sequence continues at coordinate 5,547 of CARFEX010000016.1, forward strand.
ATAATTAGATAAAAGAGGAAAAATGAAAGTTTTAGTTTTAACAAGTGGCGGTGATGCGCCTGGAATGAATAGGGTGATTTATGCTTTGTACCGCCACTTTGGTAAAAATCTATATGCAAGCAGATATGGTTATCGTGGACTTATTCAAAATGATATTATTAGGGTGAGCGAGATAGGAATTGAAAAATGCAAAAATCTTGCAGGCAGTATTATTAAAAGTGCTAGATGCCCTGAGTTTGCTGAAGATAAGTTTTTTAAAAAAGCACTTAAAAACGCAAAGGCTTTTGACTACATAATAGTTCTTGGTGGTAACGGAACTCACAAAGGTGCGTGTCGCCTTGCTGAGAATGGTGTGAAAACAATTTTTATTCCTGCAACTATAGATAATGACGTTGAGGGTAGTGACTATAGTCTTGGTTTTCATACAGCAGTTAAAGGCGCATGCGAGTTTATTTTTAATACTTTGCCTAGTTACCAATCAGATAATGCATGCTGTATTTATGAGGTTATGGGTAGATACAAAAATGATATTGCTATTAATGTTGCTAGTATTGTAGATGCCGACAAATGTATAATTTGTGAAGAAGATATAAATTTTGCTGAACTAACGAAATTAATAAATTCTATCAACAAGCAAGAAAGAGCAAGCTGTATTGTTTTACGTGAAAGAATATATCCTGTTCAAAACCTTGTTGAGCAGTTAAGGCTCAAATGTCCGAAAGTTTATTTTAAAGGCATGAATGTGGGAAGAGTTCAACGTGCATCAAGACCAACCAAGCGTGAAATCTATTTCGCAAAAGCTTTTGCAAAAGGTGCTATTAAAGCAATAAAGCAGAATAAAAAGTGTGCTTCAGTGCTTATAAAAGAGGGGAAAGTTAAAATAATTGACAATATTTAATTTTTCTTCATATAATTTTTTAGAATTTTTGTCAAATTTCTTGACATTGGGTCTTGGCTATGATAAAATTGCATAGTCAACACATGCAGGTGTAGTTCAGTGGTAGAACACTAGCCTTCCAAGCTGGTTGCGAGGGTCCGATTCCCTTCACCTGCTCCATGGGCTTCCGTAGCTCAGCTGGATAGAGCAATGCCCTTCTAAGGCAGAGGTCGAAGGTTCGAATCCTTCCGGGAGCACCAACAACCTTTTTATGGTGGTCGTAGTTCAGTTGGCAGAACGCCAGATTGTGGCTCTGGAGGTCAAGAGTTCGATCCTCTTCGATCACCCCAGATATTGCTCTTCCCACAAAGAGCATTGTCAGTCCACCTCATAGATTTATAATGGGGTGTCGCCAAGCGGTAAGGCATTGGACTCTGACTCCAACATTGCGTAGGTTCGAATCCTACCACCCCAGCCATAGCAAAAACAAAGTTTAGCTAGGTCTGTTTAAAGCGGTGAGCATGAGGAGTGAAGTTTGGTTTGACTGCCGCTTTGCAAAGTGACAAAAAAGGGTTTGGTTTACTGATGGGGTGTCGCCAAGCGGTAAGGCACAAGATTTTGATTCTTGCATGCGTAGGTTCAAATCCTGCCACCCCAGCCACAGCAAAAACTGCGTTTTGGCTTAGGTTTTGCATTTGGCAAAACGCATCGCGATAGCACTTGTTTTTGCTGATTTCGCGCCAAACGAAAATGCGTAAAGCATTTTGCGCGACTCTCGTGCGAAGGAGTTTCGTTGAAGTAAGAATATATTTGTGTTTTATTAACATAAATGATATTCGAACAAAGATTGTATAATTTTAAAAGCTCTCAACCTTAATTGGAGGGAGATTGGGATGGGGAACCAAAAGTTTAGCGGTTAGGCTTAAGCCGTGTCCGCGTTAAGAACATTAGGTGCCTTCCAAGCAATGACGAGGTCTACTAGCTCAGTTGGTAGAGCACATGACTTTTAATCATGGGGTCCCGGGTTCGAGCCCCGGGTAGGCCACCACGCGAAAATTCAGACTAAATTGGTCTGGATTTTTTTATACAAAAAAATCCAAGGACCTTGACGTCTGTTTTTCGCGTTACCGACCAAGCGAAATTGATTTAAAGTTTTAAATCAATTTGTCGGTGCTTTTCTGTGCGGTTGAAATTTTTTAGTAATTATTTAACTATATATTATTGCCTATTTGCTTAACGCAAACCGAACTCGGGACAGTCCCGGTCGGAGCAATGCAAAGAAGAATGCGTGCTCGGCCATTCGGCTATTCACTGCATGGTGAATGCCTCATAACGAGCCCCGGGTAGGCCACCACGCGAAAATTCAGACTAAATTGGTCTGGATTTTTTTATACAAAAAATCCTACGACCTTGACGTCTGTTTTTCGCATTGCCGACCAAGCGAAAGTACACATATTTATCACAAAAGTAAAGTTGCTTTTTGATGAAATATTGGCGGTTTGTCGATACTTGATTTTTAAGATAAAATTTGCTTTTATTATACAAATTTGTGAATAAATTAATAAACTAAGCTTCATACTAAAATTATGAAATTATTAAGCTTGATTTTGCCATGTATGTTGGCGGCAACTCCAGTTTGTGAGTTTCAAGGAAGCGGTTTTTTGATTGACGAGTGGAAGATCAGTCAGGTTTATGTTTCCTCGCAAAATCAAAGTGAGTATAAGGAAGATGTTATCATAAAAGTTAAAACAGGAGCTGAAGAAATTTGCATTGTTCCTACTGTAAATTATGGTTACGACCCTAGTGTATTTTTAGGTGACTTTGTTGGAAATGGATTGAGTCAGATTTTTTATTCGGTCAATAGTGGTGGTAGTGGAGCATACTCTGCAGGTCAAGTTATATCCCTGCAAGGTGGAGAAACAAAAATTATATTTGATAGTGAAAACTTTAAAAACACTGCTGTTGGAAAGCTTAACGAGAATATAGTTAAGATAGAATATAAAAATCAAAACTATTATATTGATGCAACAAATGCCGATTTAAGTGGTGAAAAAGAGGTGTATATTTCTGATGTAAATACAGTTATGCCAATTTATAATGGTGGTCTCGGCAAATACCAAATAATGCAACTTCAAAAAGTGTATATTGATTACACTGCAAATAATGTCGGCTATCTTGCGAGCATTATTGATTTAACACTTGACGGAGGGAAAATAGTCAGTGTAGGAACATTTAGTAACTTTGACTATTAATTTGTTTGCATTTTTAACTTTTTTGTGATATATTGTTGTTGAGGTAGATTAACTATGATTCAAATTAAAAACAAAAGAGATTCAGTTAAAAAAATCAAAGAGCTCAAGTTAAACAACTTTCCAGAAGATGTTTTTTCTACTAGTGACCTTGTTTCTATTGAAAAGTTTTTTAAAAAATATAGTGCAGAAGAATATTGTATGCGTACCACTAGCAAGGCAAAAGGGCAATTCTTTTTTGTGAAAGATTTTCAAGAGTGCAAAGCTTTGCTTTCAAAATTTAAAGACGAAGTGACGATTTGCGTTTCTTATAATCCTTATAAAGAGGATATTGTTTTAGTAGGCGATATAAAAGTATCAAGAATGTCAAGCGGAGATATTGTAGACATTGTTGCAAGAACTGACCCTGAAGCAACTCAGCGAAATATTTATGACGACCCAGAGTACAACTATCACGCAAGCCTTGACGACGATAAAGTATGGAAGATCCCTGGCTTTTCAAAAATCATGAACTATATTGTCGAGCATGAACTTTACGATATGATTATTGAATTTATTGTTTATGATATTAAAGTTGGAATAAACAAAGAAAATGTTGTTATTGTTGAAATCAGAACTGATTATTGAAAGAGAGTTTTACGACTTTCTTTTTTTATAAAAAATCTAAAAAAATTAATTTATAAATCATGTTATTTTGTTTGCCTATTTTTTTTATTTTGTTTATAATATCTCTTGTAAAAAAAGGAGAAAAAAATGAAAAAATTTGTTTACTTATTCAAAGAAGCAGACGGAAAGAACAAAGCTCTTTTTGGTGGAAAGGGAGCTAACCTTGCTCAGATGACTAGTCTTGGACTTCCAGTTCCTCAAGGCTTTATCATCTCAACTGAGGCTTGTACAAAATATTATCAAGATGGTAGAATGATTAACGATAATATCGTAAATCAAATCAAATCTCAACTTGCTGCTCTTGAAAAAATGACAGGCAAGAAATTTGGTGATGTTAAAAATCCTCTTCTTGTTTCTGTTCGTTCAGGTGCTAGAGTTTCTATGCCTGGTATGATGGATACAATTCTTAATCTTGGTCTTAATGACGAAGTTGTTGAAGGACTAGCTTCTCTTACTGGCAATCCTCGTTTTGCATATGACTCATATAGAAGATTTATCCAAATGTTCAGTGATGTTGTTATGCAACAAGAAAAATCTAAATATGAAAGAATTCTTGACAAACTTAAAGCTAAGAAAGGTGTAGAATTCGATAAAGACCTTTCTGCTGAAGACCTTAAAGAACTTGTAGTACTTTTCAAAGATCTCTATAAAAAGGCTCAGGGAGAAGATTTCCCACAAGAACCTCAAGTTCAACTTATTGAAGCTGTAAAAGCTGTATTCCGTTCTTGGGATAACGATAGAGCGAACATTTATAGAAGAATGCATGACATTCCTTATGAATGGGGAACTGCTGTTAACGTTCAATCAATGGTATTTGGAAATATGGGCGAAGATTCTGGTACAGGTGTTGCTTTCTCTCGTAATCCTTCAACTGGTGAAAACAAACTTTATGGCGAATACCTTATGAACGCACAGGGCGAAGATGTTGTTGCTGGAATAAGAACACCTCTTCCTATTGCCACTCTTGCAGAACAAAATCCTGCAGTTTACAAGCAATTTGAAGCTATTGCTAAAAAACTTGAAAAACACAATAAAGATATGCAAGATATGGAATTTACTATTGAAAAGGGTAAACTCTATATGCTTCAAACTCGTAACGGAAAGAGAACTGCAAAGGCTGCGCTTAAAGTTGCTGTAGACCTTGTAAAAGAAAAAATGATTTCAGAAAAAGAAGCACTTATGATGCTTGACCCAAAACAACTTGATGCTTTATTGCATCCTCAATTTGATGCTGCTTCTCTTAAAAAAGCAAATGTAATTGGTGAAGCTCTTCCTGCATCTCCTGGTGCAGCTTGTGGTAAAATTTGCTTTACTGCTGAAAAAGCTAAAGAACTTGGCGAAAAGAAAGAAAAAGTTGTTCTTGTTCGTCTTGAAACATCTCCTGAAGATATCGAAGGTATGGCTGCTTCTCAAGGTATCTTGACAGCTCGTGGTGGTATGACTTCTCACGCAGCCGTAGTTGCTCGTGGTATGGGTACTGCTTGTGTCGCTGGTTGCTCAGCTATCAAATTTGCAGAAGATGAAAAATCTTTCACACTTGGTGGAAAGAAATATGTTGAAGGTGATATTATTTCATTTGATGGTTCAACAGGAAAAATTTATGATGGTGAAATCAAAACTGAACCTGCAAAAATTTCAGGTGAGTTTGCTACAATTATGGCTTGGGCTGACAAATATAGAAATCTTCAAGTTAGAACTAATGCAGACAATCCAAAAGATGCTAAAAATGCATTCAACTTTGGTGCTGAAGGTGTAGGCCTTTGCAGAACAGAACATATGTTCTTTGAAGCTGATAGAATTCCTGCAGTTAGAGAAATGATTGTTTCTACTACTGTTGAAGAACGTAAAAAAGCTCTTGCAAAACTTCTTCCAATGCAAAAGAAAGACTTTAAAGGCATTTATAAATCAATGGAAGGTATGCCTGTAACTATCAGATTCCTTGACCCACCACTTCACGAGTTCCTTCCTCATGAAGATGAAGAAATCAAAGCTCTCGCTAAGGAAATGGGACTTACTTTCGCTAGACTTAAAGAAACAGTAGAAAGTCTCCATGAATTTAACCCAATGATGGGACATCGTGGACTTCGTCTTGCTGTAACTTATCCTGAAATTGCAGAAATGCAAACTCAAGCGGTAATAGAAGCTGCTATTGAAGTAAACAAAGAAAAGGGATACAACATTGTTCCTGAAATCATGATACCTCTTACATGTGATAGCAAAGAGTTCAAATATGTTCGTGATATTGTTGCTAACAAAGCTGATGAAATCATTGCAAAGAAAGGTGTAACTCTTTCTTACAAGATTGGTACTATGATGGAAATTCCACGTGCTTGTCTTACTGCTGATGAAGTTGCTAAGAGTGCAGAGTTCTTCTCATTTGGTACAAATGACCTTACTCAAATGACTTATGGTTTCAGCCGTGACGATGCTGCAAAATTCCTAGATGTATATTATTCTAAAAAGATTTTTGAAAGCGATCCATTTGCTAGAATCGACCAAAATGGTGTTGGTAAACTTGTTAAAATGGCTGCTGAACTTGGTAAAAAAGTTAGACCTGATATCAAACTCGGTATTTGTGGTGAACATGGTGGTGACCCATCAAGTGTAGAATTCTGCCACAACTGCGGACTCACTTATGTGTCTTGCTCTCCATACAGAGTTCCTATTGCAAAACTTGCAGCTGCTCAAGCAAACATCAAAAATCCAAGAAAATAGTATGATAAATAACTTGAATAAATAAAAAACATACCAAATCAGGTATGTTTTTTTGTTAGCTTAAAAAGTATTAATTATTTTCAAAATTTTCTAATTTAAAATTTTTATTATCTTGTTTGTTTGTATTAAAATTTGTATTAGAATTTTTTTGTAGTTTTGAACTTTTGATATAACTATTAAATTTCTCATCATTTTTAATATCAT
>CARFEX010000017.1 GCA_948971535.1 uncultured Eubacteriales bacterium
TATTTTTATAAAAAATATAACAATTTGCTTGACTAAAACAACCAATAGTGCTATTATGTTAGAAGAAATCAAGCAAAAATATAGAATTAACAATTTTTGCTTGAAAATTTTATACAAAAAGGAGGTGGATATGCAAGATATAAAAAAGGACTGCAAATTCTTTCGTCAACACTACAACTGCTCTAAACATGGTCACATTAGCAACCTTGATTGTGGACATTGTGTTAATGACAGAAAAGGTATAAAGAGAAGTTCTTGTAAAAATTGCCCATATTATGAGCAAGACAAAAAACATGAATTAAAAGCTCAATATCGTGTTCGTGCAAACAGAATTTTTATAGAATTTGGTCATCTTATTAGAAAATACAACCGACTTTGTGAAGAAACAAAAAAATCAACTGAGGAATAATCTCGGTTGATTTTTATTTTTCAAATAAAACTTTAAACCTGCTTTATGATATGGCAATGGCAATAAGTCCATTGCTTTTTCAATGTCCACTTCTGCTAAGGTATGACCCTCTTCCAGTGGAGGATGCTTTTGATTTCCTACCTTAACAACATAAAAATTAACAAGAGAATTTAAAGGCCATTTACCTCCAGCAAGCCAATAGCAATCGACAGTAATAAACTTTTCCATACTTTCTATTTCGTATCCGCTCTCCTCCAAAAACTCTCGTTTTAGGCAATGTTCTTGGCTTTCACCTTTTTCTATTCCGCCACCGATAAAAGAATATTGCCCATTTTTCTCTACTAAAAGTAGATTTCCTTGCTTTTCACAGATACCAAAACATGTTTCTCTGAAATCATATTTTAAATTGTTCTTTTTTTCGCCTACCAATAATTTCTCCATAATAATTCCTCCAAATATATAATACAATATTTTAAAAATTACTCAAAATATTTATCTACCAAAAATTTAACTTATTGACAAGGCGGCTTTCTAGTGTTATACTTTCAAAAAGAGGAAACAAAAAATGAACATTAATGAAATGTACAAAAAATACCTAGAAAGAGAAAACAAAAACTATGAAATTGGTTCGTTAATCGATGAAAAGTATTTAGCACCTTTTGAAAGGAAAAACATGACAATAAATGAGGCAATCGAAACAACTTATGAATTACTTTTAATTGGTAAGCTACTAGGAAGTCCAGAATTTGCAAAAAAATTAGTTGCTAACAAATTGGAAATTTTTGACATTTATGATTACAATGAACGAGCAAAAGCTATAAACAGTTATTGCGAGAAAAAGGAAAATACTATTAAAGTACCCCATGAAGAAACAATAGAACTTTTATTTTTAAAGGCTTCAGAAATGACCCTTGAAAAAGCAAAAGATGCAAGTTTAACAAATGACATAAATAATTTTTATGAAAAAATAAATTGGTATATTGATTTTTATTCTGAATTAAAACAAAACATCATATTGCCTGAAAACTATCAATAAAAACAGCTCATTTAACTAAAATTTTTGACAACACTTAAATTAGAATTTATAATATAAACACGAGGTAAATATGAGATTGAACGATGTTATACATGACTATATACAAAAAGTAAAAGCTGATAGGTATTATAATAGTTATGACAATTACAACTCTGTAACTAGCAGAATGGACACAAAAGAAGAGGCATTAAAATTTGCACAAGAGCAACTTGTAATAGAACTTTTGTCACAGCAATATTCTTACTCTGAAAAATTAAAGGAATTGAAAATAAAGTTGGACCAATTACCTCATTACCAATTTTTAAAAAATCAAGTAGCTAGTTATTGTAGAGTGCTTTCTGTTGGTGCAGGAAAAGAAAAGTATGAAGAGATAAAAAAAGAAATCTACAACGAGGCACTTTCAAGAAATCTTGAAGAAAATAATGATTCAAAATTTCAAGAAATAAAACAAAATTTTGACGGTGCAATAAACGGAATAATATATGCAAAAACCTATTTCCCTGAACTTTTTAAAGATAAAGATGAAAACAGCTAATCGGCTGTTTTTTATTTTTTTATGTTAAAAATTTAAAGTTTTATTTGCCTTAACTTATCAAAATGTTGATAAGTTTCCACATGTTTTCCACAATTAAGGGCAGTTTATCCACACACATCTCTCAGTTATCCACATTTACGAGTGAGTTTTCCACAAAAAAAACGTAGTTATCCACATTTAAAGTTTGCTGACAATCTAGATTTATACTTGACATTTTTTTGTTTTTTGGCAATAATCATAAATATGAAAACTCTTTTGTGTGCATTTTTAATTTTATCAAGTTTGCTTTCGCCTCTTGTAGGTAGCACTGCCTTTGCAGATACTAGTTCTACCCAAGTTTCAGTGATAGCAACCGTTTGTTATATTTATTCTACACCAGATTTTACCTCGCCTATTGAGGACGAAAACGGAAATCAAATTTCACTACGTCATGGCGACAAACTTGAACTCATAGAAGAGAACGAAAATGACTTTTATAAAGTGGAATTAAACTTAACTGACCAAAAAATTGAGGGTTTTGTTTTCAAGCATTATGTAACCAAAAATCTTAATGGTCAAGATGTATATCCTGTATTTAATGGAAGAGTACTTTTTGATAATGCTGTCATATACGATGTCAACAAAGAGGAAACAACTTTTAGAGCTAATAAAAACCAAGAGGTTTTTATACATGGCGGGTTTAATGATAAAAACGAATATACAGCTATTGCGATAGTACTTGAAGATAGTTCACTTTTCTATGGTTACATGAAAACAAAAGACGTCAATCCTTATGGCGTTAGTGCTGGGCTAATAACCTCAATCACTATAATTGCCGCACTTGTTACAATCATTACATCTGTGGTGTTTATCAAAAAAACAAAAAAGAAAAAAGCCAAATAGTGGCACACTTTCTTGAAAATGACAATTCTCCTTTGTACAATTAAAGGCAAAGGAGATTTTTTATGAGAAATTTTGAAGAACTTTCAGCAGGAATTGAACAACTTGAAAAGGAAATCTGGCACTTAGGGAAATTTTCGCTACCCTCTTTGAAAAAGGAAATCGAAGATTTGATAGCATCTTCCTCTCCAAGCGAAACGGTCATTTCTAACATTGTAAAAAAGATTATAGACAATGTTCTTTCTACTTCCAGCACCATAAATGAGATAAAAGCGGAAATTGATGATTTGATAACAAGCCAACAAACTTTGGAAGAAAATGTTGCTACTGCTACTACTAATATTAGTAAACTAGAAGAAAGGTACTCTAATATTTTATCATCACTTGCAAATCTCGGAAAGGAAATCTTGAAAAACAAAGATGACATTGCCGCCTTGAAACTAGCAGCGCAAAGCATTCAAGGTGATATTTCTAAAATTAATCCTAAACTTGATGAAATAACTGACACTCAAAATAATTTATCAACGCAGGTATCAACCTTGAACGAAAATGTTTCAACTCTTCAAAGTAGATACACGAATGTTTTAAGCTCGCTCTCCAATCTTGGAGAACGAATACTAGAAAATCAAAATAGAATTGAAGAACTAGAACAAAACCTAAACAAACCAGCTCCTTGCGATTTAATTTATGATAAAGACGATGCCTCGCTCAATAATGGTCTTAATGAGGGGATATATGGCGGAAAATATGTGATTATAGATTTTGCCAAATATAGCAAAATAAGGATTTATGCAGCTTTAAAAGGTGTCGATACTATTTATGAAATGTATGTTAAAGGCTTAACCTCACTAGACCACACTTTAAGCGCAACAAATAGAACTTTGACTGAGATTTATCGACTAAACATTAATGCAGCCGCTTCAACTAAAAAACTCACTGTTTTATATTCTTCATGCGTTAAACATCTTGCTAACAATGCTATAGAATTTACTAGAGCTTTAGTTGAAAAAACTTATATAATCAAAAAAATTGAGGGTATATATTAAAAAAATTGCGAAAGTATATTAAAAAAAATATGCTATTCAAAAGCATATTTTGTAAAATTATTATAAATCGTCAAGCTATGTAAAAAATTGTTCCTTAAAAGTATTGAAACTTGTTTTAAAATTTTGTTTTAACTTGATTAAATAAAGCTGAGTTCGCCATTAATAAAACCATATATCATTAACCCAATAGCAAGGATATAACAAACAACTGAAAGTGCCGCATTAATCTTTGGCCATGGCGAACCAACCTTGATATCTTGATATGTTATATTGTTCATGAAGATAGTGCCTAACAAATAACCTATAAAAATTGTTACCATCCAAGGAGAAATAACCTTTACAAAAAACATTACAAGCACTGCAATAGCAACAAGGCTAAAGAAAAATCCTTGAAATCTTGAACGATATAGACGTTTTCTTAAATTTGCACCATAACTTGCTTCTGTCATTCTTCCTCCTTTATTATAAAATGTTCAATTATATTTTATAGTTATTCCTAAAAAATGTCAAATATATGTTAGAAGTTGGGAATATATTTTTGGTCTGACGAACATTCATCTTGAATAAAGCCATTATTTAATCCCAGTTTGTCGGCATGAGCAAGGACAGCTTTAAATTCAAGAGGATAAAGTTTTCTATTTTTTTCACCTCTTCCAATTGGCGTAAATTGCTGCATTAAACTAATTATCGGATTACCAAACGAAGTTTTTATCTCATCTAAGAGTTTTATACTATCCTTAACTTCTCCAGGCAAAACCAAATGTCTAATTATAACACCTTTTTTCAAAATCCCCTCTTCAACATAAATTGGTTTAGAGTTAATCATAAAAGTTATCGCACGCTTTGCAACTTGAAAATAATCTTCCGCTTTTGAAAGCCTCTTTGAAAGGTCAGCAGAATAGTACTTAAAATCGGTAAGATAAACATCAATAAAATTGTCAATTTTTTTAAGCGTATCTATACTTTCATAGCCACTCGTGTTCCAAACAATAGGAACTGGTGGTTTAAAAATCTTAAATGCTTCTAAAAGCAAACTAGAAAAGTGTGTTGGCGTAATAAGGTCAACACATGTGTACTTTTTATAATCATAACTTTTTAACTTTTCAGCAAACTCTTCTGGCGAAAAATATTCACCCTTACCCAGATGCGAAATTTGATAGTTTTGGCAATATTCGCATCGTAAATTACAGCCAGAAAAGAATATGGCAAGAGCTCCTTTCTCTCCACTTATTATTGGCTCTTCCCACATGAAACTTTCTATTATCTTGGAAATTCTTATTTTTTGGCCTTCGCCACAAAACCCCAAGTTTTCCTTTCTGTCTACACCACACTTTCTAGGACAATCAAAACATCTCATATTTCAATTATATATCTTTTCCTTAAAATTGCAAACAAAAAAACAAGGGCTTTTATTGCACTTGTTATTTCACAATGATTATAGTAATTCCTGGGTTAGCCTTATTAAAATCTTCATCTCCATAAATTGACTTGTCAGATTTTAACAACTCCAAAGCTTTTTCATCAAACATATTCCATCTGTCACCTGCAAAGAAATCCTTTATTTTCCCAGCACGTTTCCATAGCCTTAGTTTCTTTCTTAGTTCAAGTAAAATTGCACCGCCTTGACCATGCGAGCCATAACCATGCAAAACCTTTATACCTTTTGCACCATCATAGGCACACCTTTCTATCTCAATCTCAACCATCGCCAAAGCAAGTTCAACTGTTGGATTGTCTATCTTAAAATTAAGTACTTTCAGCATAATTCCTCACGGCAAGAATTATAACTATCGGAAGTAAATTTTAAAACAAGTTTAAAATTTCAAATTTATAAAATTTTTAGCTCTCGCATACTTTCTTAGTTATATTATTTCAGTTGGTTTCAAATATCCTTTTGGGCAATTTGACCTTAACCGCTAATATTATAACACTTCTTTAAACAAAAGGCAAATTTTAACCTTCCATTAACATTTTGTCTGCAATAAGCGCAATGAGTTCGCCATTAGTTGGTTTTTCATTGCTAGAATAAATTTTAAGTCCAAACAATGTATTAATATTTTCTATTTTGCCTCTATTCCAAGCAACCTCAATCGCATGACGCATACCTCTTTCTACCTTGCTAGAACTTGTTGAAAATTTTTCTGCTATTGTTGGATAAAGTTTTTTTGTTATCGCACCAATAATTTCTGGTTCTTCAATAGCAAGTTTAACGGCCTCACGCAAAAATTGATATCCTTTTATATGTGCTGGAATACCGATAGTAATAAAAATATTTGATATCTTTTCTTCAAGAACTCTTTCTATTTTTTCCTCTTTAACTGGATTTGCAAGTTCAAGTATTCTTGTTTCAAGATTTTGTGGCATAATTGGTTTAATCATAAAATAACTAGCCCCCTCCTTAATAGCCTTTGAAACAAAGCCACTGTGAGAAAGATTTGATATGAATATAACCTTTGGCATTTGGCTACCCATTGATTTTTTGATTTTTTCAAGCACTAAAAAGCCGTCCATTCCTGAAAGTAGAACTTCCATAATTAAAAAGTTTGGCTTTAATCTTTCAACATCACTAACCACCTTATCTGCAAGTGCACTTGTTCCAAGCACTGTAAACTTGTCACTAGCATTAAAATAATTTACCAGACTTTCATCTTCGGTGTTATCAGCAATATAAAGGCTGATATTTGACTTGATTTTGTTATCCATAACTGCTTACTCCCTTTAAACTTTTTGTTATCATGATACTTAATTAAAGATAGCACAATTTTAGTTTAAAGAAAATTGTATAAGCGATTTATATCTTCGTATTTTGACGAAAAACAAGTTATATTGTTGAAAGTCCAATTAAGTTATCCGAAATAGTTGTTTTACTCTATATTTTAAGATATTTTGTTTTAGAGAATTATGCAAAAAAAAGTGCTGATACTATTTTCTATGACGAATAATGTCAGCACCTTTGTATTTAAAAATTATTCTTCTTCAGTTTTTTCTTTAACTGGCATTTGCTTGTTTTTTCCCATAAGCTGATATGAACCAATATCATCAGGCGAACCTGCCTTTATTCTATACATATAAACATTTGTATCTTCTTCATATTCAACAGCATCTTTATCGTTTTCGTCAACCTCTGGTGCTTCATAACCTGCAAAGAAATAAATATATCCATCCACGAAAGCATATTCACCTGAAATAATTTTTGTCATTTTAACAATGACTTCCTCTACATATTCGCCATTGTTTGCCTTAAAACTAATTCTACCTATTTCAGTTTCGTTTGAGTAATATACATAGTCTCCATCAACAAATAAAATATTTTTAAATTTGTCTGAACTAAGTATTGGAGTTGGGTCTTTTTCTCCATTCTTTTTGTAAAGTAAGTTTCCACTAGCAGTAAAAACAAAACCTTCATCTAGCGTACCTTTTCCTACATGGAATACATTTTTAATTTCATCTGATGTGTGATATATATCTTTGCTATTCCCTATGTCTGTTTCACTTGCACCTAAACTTACATCAGTTTTGTATATAGCTGAATTTGTTGATTGTTTATAATGATAGAACAACTGGTCATCTACCTTAGCAAGCATTTTTATAGTTGCATTTGTGTTTAACCCTGCTGAATGATTTTTGATATCCTTTGTGGCATAATCAATGCTATAAACTTTATTAGTTGTGGTTCCAAGTTCTGAATCCTTTGTATAATAGATACGACTGTCGTTTGATGAAATAGAGTCATCAACAACAGCAGAAGTTACCTTTTCTGCAATAATATCACGTTTGCCAAGTTTATCACCTATCTTCATAGAAGTAAGTTGATAACTGTCTTTTAGTTCTTCACTTGAACTATCAGTTTTTGAATAGGTAACAATATACCCATTTCCGTCTGAGCCCTCTACCGCTTTGATAAAAGAAGATGAGTCGTATTTTGTTGTAAATAGTTCCTGCACATTATCGCCATTGAACATAACCCTAAACATAGTTACACGAGTATAATCATTTTCAAGACCTGTAGTTTGGTGAGTGTTTGCTGATGTGAAATACAAGTAATTTTGGTAAGCAAACATATATTGGTTTTCATAGCCTGCAAGCTTATTATTAACAACTTTAATACCTTTTGGAGTTTCTTTATTTGATTGTGCATCAACTCCATTATAAAGGTCAAGTCTAGCAAGATTACCTGTTTGTGCTGCTTCATTATAATTAAAATTACTATCACTAATTGAAGAATAACCATTTGCATAATAAAGGTATGAGCCTACTTTAACTGCATTGCCTCCAAAATAAGTTATTTCATCAAAATAAACATTTCTTCCTGTTTCTCTGTCGATTGCAGAACTCACAGTCGCACAGCCAGTAAGCAAAAGTGGCAATGCAAGAAGAAGTCCACAAATTCTCGCCTTTTTGTATTTTTTCATATTAACTCCATGGATAAATTATTGACTAAAAAAGTTTACCTTTTTTTTCATCTATTGTCAATAAAATATCTATATATCTTTTTCCCTAGCAAATAGATTTTATACCTCACAAATTTCAACAAGCTTATTTTCTACCAAGTCGCAAGAGGTTATATAATATGGTATATCATCTTTAAAGTATTTTAACGAAATGTTTCTATAGCCATGCAAGTGTCCAAACACTACTACATCGACATTATACTTTTTTATAAGCTGAGTAAATGCACTATCTTCTCGTTTTGTATTATTAGGAGGAAAATGCATCATGCATATTATCTTATAATCCTCACTTGTCTTAAGCTTTGTTGCCTGCTGTAAAGTCATTTCCAGCCTTAAAATTTCACGATTTAAAATTTTTTCATTTTCTGGTGTCATGTTTTCTGCCTTATCTTGGAGCATCCAGCCACGAGTTCCACAAATAATAATATTATCAAATTTGATAGCATCATTTTGTATAGCATAAAACCCCTGAGGGATAAACTTACGCACTGCACTTATTGACTTCCACCAATAGTCATGATTACCACGAATTATAACTTTTTTCCCTGGCAAAGCTTTAAGAAGTTCAAAATCACGAGCTGTGTCTTCAAGCATCATCGCCCACGAAAAATCACCCGCCATAAGCACTATGTCATCTTCGCTAACTTTTGCTTTCCAATCCTCAATAATCTTTTCTTCATAACCTTCCCAAGCTGGCCCAAAAATGTTCATAGGTTTTGGATTATAAAGCGATAAATGCAAATCACTAATTGCAAAAACTTTCATTAAATTTCCCTTAAAACTTCTTGCACTAAACGCATATCGCACTTGCCATTGAAGTTTGCCTTAAAATGTTTCATAACAAAAGGTATTGTCTTTTCTGGTAAAGACATTATTACAGCTTTTATTTCATCTTTACTCATCATAGCAGGTAAAAATTTCTCTGCAATTTTAATCTGCATTGAAATAGTTTCTACCTCACTCAGATTTCCTACCTTTTTGTAATTTTCACATTCCTCTGTCAACTCTTTTATAGTCTTTTGAAGTATGGCTACTACATCAGGGTCTTCAACATTTCCACCCTTTTCTCTTTTCTTGATTTGTTCTAGCATAAGCTTATTTAATATTACACTAAATATGCTCCTAGCTACTGTATCTTTATTTTTCATAGCCTCTACATTGGCTTTTTTGATTTGTTCGTATAACATAAATCACCTCTATTTAATTTTTATTTTTTATTTATCTCTTAACTATATTATATATGGCGAAGCTTTAAGCAAGCTTTCCAAATTTTTAGTGCTTGATGACAAAACTTTGAGTTTTCTTTCTAGTAAATATGGTTGGTAAGATAAAAAGGAAGGGTTTTCTAATAAAAGTATTGCTATATCCTCGCGTGGATAGCCCATTTTGATAACGATTTCTATATTCGCTACAACCCTATGCTCATCCAAGATTTCAATGCTAGGATAGATAGAATTTATCATTTCAATATCATAATCTGACAATCCATAACTTTGCAAGACCTTTCTCATGAAGACTCGTCCTCCTTATTGTGAACGTTTCTTAAAATAAATTTTTTATCCTCTTCAGTAAAGTCAATATCTTTTTCAGGATACATCTCTTTAAATCTATTAACAACACTATTGTAAGCATCCTCGTTAAATGGATAGATACTTTCAATATAGTTACTATCAGTATAACATTTAGCTTTAAACATTGCCTCAGAATACATTACAGTAGCAGCCGAAGGTTTTCTCCCATTATCTTTTAAATACTCAAATCTTGACCAAATTTTACTAGTAGAAAAAGCAAAGAATTTTCTTTTTGCAAAATCACCTATAGTTTTGCATTCTATAGCAAACATAGCAAATCTGAATTTTAAATCAATAGGGTTCGCTGTGAGAATATATGGGTTTTGTACGACATAATCTTTATAACCCATTAATTTCTCAGCCATCGCAATTTTATCCAAAAATACATCTTCTCTTATACTTGAGCTTGGAGGAAATTCAATCATTAGTAAGATAGCTTCATCTAAACTTACATTTAAATTTTTACTTATAAATTCTTGACGTTTCTTTCTTCTATCCTCATCTTGCATAGCCAGATGAATTAAACTTTTAGGGCTTTTTGAAAAAGCTTTTCCTTTGTTATATTTTTTATAAACTTGCTCAAACTCTTCCTTATTAGTTTTTATCTTCTTGTAATCATAGCCTATACATCTTATCTCTTCACGAAAATAAGCTTTACTTTCTTCCAGTTCAGTCCCAAAACAATCTGAAAATTCTTTTAGTGCGCTACTCATTTTCTGAACATTGTATGACAATACTCTGTCAAATTTATCAACAACTTTTGAAATTTCATTGTTAGTATAGCCAATCTCATTTTTTAAAAACTTTAACCTTTCCCGCAGTTCTTCTGGTTTTATAGCAGATAACTTTGTTTTTTCAAGAATCTCGCTTGCCCTTTCCTCTGAAACCTCAATTTCAGAAATCAAAACCTTTTTCAATTCTTCTGTAAAATTTTCTTTTGGCATTTATCCACCTCTTTTGTGATATGATAGCATATTTAAATAAAAATTTCAATTAATCAAAATGTCTTTATTTACGAAAACAAAAATATTTGTCCTTTTTTTTAAGAATAATAAAATTTTCATTGACAAAGCATTTGTTTTTAGTTATAATAACCCTCGTAACAATCCCTCGTTACATTTGGCAGCATAGCTCAGCTGGCTAGAGCGCACGATTCATACTCGTGAGGTCACTGGTTCGATCCCAGTTGCTGCTACCACAATTAGAAGCCCTATACGGGCTTTTTTTTATTAAGAGAAACTAGACAAGAATTAAATAATAACTAAGCTTTTTAAATAAAAACCTAATACCAAAATTAGAGAAACTAATTCAAGTTTAGTTAAATTTTGTTTTATTTTTAATATTTACTTGAATTTTCGACAGTTTTATCTTATCATACATACATGATAAAAAGGTTAGGTAAGAAAGGGATAATTTTGCTTTTCACTGCACTTTCAATACTTGCGATTGGTGGTGTGAGTATGTTTTTAATTTTGTACTTTCACACAAATAACTCTAGCCAAAACAACAACTCTATTTCTATTTCAATTAATGCTAAAAATATAGATTTACTTTTGGGTGACATTACTCCTCTTGAAATTTCAACAAATGTTGACAACTGCAAACTAACTTTTATTATTCAAGACAATTCAATAGTAGAAATTAATGGCACAAATATTTTAGCAAAAAAATGTGGTCAAACTACTATGACGATTTTAGCAAGTAAAGATAGCTCATTTGGGAGCAAAACTATAAGTATTCACGTTTGGCAAAGTTATGAAATTGCTATCGAAACGTTTGAGAACTGTTATATAAAGAACGATACCTTATACTACACCGATAATGCACAATTTTCTTTTTTATTAAAAAATAATGTTGGCGAACTTATACCTATTGATAATTATGAAATTCAATCTGACTCAATCAAATGCACTATCGATTTTGCTACAATATTTTTGAATGACGATAAGGATGGCATCTTAACATTTATATTCAAAGATGTCAATTACATCTGCCATATTAAGCTTGTATATTACAAAAATATAATTTAACAAATCATAAGATGTTAAATTTTTTTAACTCGAAACTCAAATTGCAAATAAAAATATTTTGAAACTATTTAGAATAGACTACTTTAAATTTAAACTTGCTAACATACATCACTTCTGCCAACAAGATAATCAATGCTAACATCAAAATACTTAGCTATTTTAATAAGCGAATCCATATTCGGAACACTACCTTTTTTCCATTTAGTTATGCTAGAATTATTT
>CARFEX010000018.1:0-778 GCA_948971535.1 uncultured Eubacteriales bacterium
TAATTTAATTTCAGTTGTTCTTGCATTCCTAAAAAAAGAAGATTTAAAATCTTCTTTTAATAATTTATATAAGGTTATCTATTGTCAATGGTTGTTTTTATATAATTATCAACAGCCTTAACTTCGTCTGGTCTTGATTCGATAATACTATCCACAACTTTGCATTGTAAGTCAGTTAGTAAACTTTTGTCTAGCAAATAAGGAACATTACGATTGACTAATACATCTAAAGTTACATGAAAATAATCAGCAATCTTAACTAATGTTACAAGGTCAGGTTCTCTATAATCATTTTCATAGTTAGAATAAGTCGTTGCATTTAAACCTAAATCTCTAGCTACATCTGATTGTTTCTTATTTAATTTTTTTCTAACTTCTTTTATTCTTGTTTTCATTGTTTGAACTTTCTTTTACTTTTTTATTAATACTAGTCTGCATAACCGAAATTATCATTTCTAGTTCATTTATGTCAAGTTGTTTACTTAATTCAATGATTTCACATTGTTGATTTGATAACAAACTCTTATCTATTGTGTAGTTTATTTCTCTACCCAACATTGTGTCTATTGTTGTATGAAAATAATCAGCAAGTTTTATTAATGTTGCTAAATCTGGTTCATTTCTTCCCTTTTCATAATGTCCATACGTAGAAATACCTATTCCTAAGTCATTTGCTACCTGTGCTTGTGTCTTACCTGTTCTTTTTCTTAATTCATATAAAATCATAATTTCACCTTAACTTTAATTTATTATTTTTTTCAATTAAAATCAACATTTT
>CARFEX010000018.1:788-12162 GCA_948971535.1 uncultured Eubacteriales bacterium
TCTAAAATGTATTATGTTTATATAAAATCATCTGATTTGTATTATTTTTAAGTTAAAATAATACAAAATGTGATAAAAAGGAGGTGAACTATGAAAGAAAAGAAAATTACAAAAGAAATGCATCATTATGATGTTGACCCATTACGAGCATGGGAAAGGCATATAGAAGGCATGGTCGCACGTGGCGATTTGCCACCGAGTGCTCTTGTTGCAGTAAAAAGAAAGCCTGGTCATATAAAATATCATGAAGATGATTGTGACGAAATTTGGGATGACGACTTTTATGATGATTACGACGATAATAATAAGCATGACAATTCTAATAAAAACAAAAAATAACAGTTAAATAATGGGAATTAAAAACTTTAAACAAAAAAATGAGATGAAATGTCATCTCATTTTTTAAAACATAGATATGTAGCGGAAATTATATCTACATTAATTATATAAGCTCAACGATAGCGAGTTCAGCGGCATCACCACGGCGTTGACCGAGTTTGATAACACGAGTGTATCCACCACCTTGACCGAGTTCTTTTGCTCTTTCAGCATATTTTGGAGCATAAACGTTGAAAATCTTTTCAAGCAATGGGTGCTTAATATCCTTTGTTCTTGCTTCAAAGGCTGCTTTAGATTCTTTTGGTTTTCTTTGCTCTTGACGGTCATAAACGTATGCCATAATCATTCTACGAGCTTGCAATTTCTTAGGTCCGTCGTTAGCAACTGTAGTTTTAACTTTAACACCATTTGCATCTTTAATTTCTTTTTCTACCTTAACGATATCTTCATATGAATTGATTGCGAGAGTTAAAATCTTTTCTGCTTTGCTTCTTACTGACTTTGCTTTTGCAAGTGTAGTTTCAATCTTACCATTCCAAAGAAGGTCTGTTACTTGTCCTCTTACAAGGGCATTTTTTTCTTTGCTTGGTCTTCCTAATTTTGCATTAGCCATGTTTTTTCTCCTTTAAAAAGTTTAGTCTTCGTCTTTACGAAGTGAAAGTCCATAACTTTCAAGTTTAGCGATAACCTCATCTATTGATTTGATACCTAGGTTTTTCACCTTTAACATATCTCCTCTTGACTTTTTAACGAGGTCTTCAACTGAGTTGACACCTGCTCTCTTCAAGCAGTTATAAGAACGAACAGAAAGATCCATTTCCTCAATAGGCAATTCCATAAGTTTAACTTGTTTGTCTTCTTCACGAGATACAAGGATTTCCATATTGCTCATTTGAGAACAAAGTTCTACAAACACACCAATATGCTCAACGATAATCTTTCCTGCAAGGCTTACGATTTCACGAGCAGTAGTTGTTCCGTTTGTTTCAACTTCAAGAATAAGTTTGTCAAAGTTTACACTTTGTCCTACACGAGTGCTTTCAACATTGAAGTTTACCTTTTTGATAGGTGAAAATATAGAATCCATTGCAATGTAGTCAATGTTTTCAAACTTTGTCTTGTTGATAGTGTTTGGAACATAACCACGGCCGTTTCCAATCATTATATCCATATCAAGAACAGCACCCTCATCCATAGTGCAAATATGAAGGTCTGGGTTCAAGATTTCTACTTCACTGTTAGCATCAAAATCTTTTGCAGTAACTTCGCCTGCGCTAGTTTTTCTAAGGTGAAGATAAGTGATATAATCTCTTTCTCTGTTTGCACATTTTACAGCCAAAGATTTAAGATTTAAAATGATATCAACAACGTCTTCTGTAACTCCTCTAATTGTTGAAAACTCATGAGCTACACCAGCAATTCTGATTGCTATTGGAGCTGAGCCTGGAAGAGAAGAGAGAAGAGTTCTTCTCATAGCATTTCCAAGAGTAATACCATAACCTTTTTCAAGAGGCTCTACGATAAATCTTGCAAAACTTCCGTTATTATTTTCTTCACAAACGATTTTTGGTCTTTCTATTTCCATCATATTAATATGCCCTCCACAATTCTATCTCGAATACAATTCGATAATGAGTTGTTCTTTGATATCACTATCGATATCCTCTCTGCTAGGAAGTGCTAAGATTTTCCCAGTGAGTGCGTTGGTATCAAATTCAAGCCATTTAGGCATAACAACTTTCATACCTTTGATTGCTTTGAATGCTTCAATATCTTGTTTGTTTTCTTTAATAGCGATAACATCACCAACTTTAACTCTGAAAGAAGCGATGTTTACACGTCTACCATTTACAGTAATGTGACCATGGTTAACGATTTGACGGCATTGTTTACGGCTAGCGCCGATACCCATTCTATAAACAACATTATCGAGACGTCTTTCGATAAGAGAAAGCATGTTTTCACCAGTAACACCTTTCATTCTTTCTGCTTCTTCATAGTAGTCTCTAAATTGTTTTTCAAGTACACCGTACATTCTTTTTACTTTTTGTTTTTCACGAAGTTGAGTGCCGTATTCTGAGAAGGTAACTCTTCTTCTAGAGTTTCCGTGTTGACCAGGAATAACAGGACGTCTTTCCATAGCACACTTCTTTGTTGTACATCTCTCACCTTTAAGGAAGAGTTTGCAACCTTCACGTCTGCATTGACGGCAGTCAGGTTCAATAGTTCTTGCCATTTTAATCTCCTTTTTTATACTCTTCTAGTTTTAGGAGGTCTGCAACCGTTATGCGCGATTGGAGATACGTCCTTGATAAGTGTAACATTGAGGTCACAGTTTTGAAGTGAACGAATAGCGAGTTCTCTTCCAGAGCCAGGACCTTTTACATAAACTTCAACACTCTTAATACCATGTTCTTTAGCAACTTTAGCAGCATCTTCTACACAAGATTGAGCTGCGAAAGGAGTGCTCTTCTTTGAACCTTTAAGACCAAGTTTTCCAGAAGTGCACCAAGATAAAACGTTACCTTGGCAGTCAGTAAAGCAAACATTAGTGTTATTGAAAGAGGTTTTGATATGAACTTGTCCAGCGGAAATGTTCTTGCTAACTCTCTTTTTAGTTTTTGTAGTAGTTTTCTTTGCAGTTGTTTTTTTAACAGCCATGTTTTACTCCTTATTTACCTTTCTTAGAACTTCCAGCGATAACCTTCTTAGGTCCTTTTCTAGTTCTAGCATTATTTCTAGTATTTTGACCTCTTACAGGGAGTCCTTTACGGTGACGAACACCACGATAGCAACCCATTTCATTGAGTTTCTTGATGTCCATATCGACTTTTTTACGAAGCTCACCTTCAACAATTACATTGTGTTCAATGTAGTTACGAAGTTTAGCAACTTGTTCGTCAGTTAAATCCTTAACGCGAATATCTGCACTTACACCAGTTTCTTCACAGATTTTGTTAGAAGTTACTCTACCGATACCATAAATATAGGTAAGACCAAGTTCCAATCTCTTTTCTCTAGGTAAGTCCACACCAGCAATTCTTGCCATTATTTGTTTCCTCCAATTTTAATTTTTCTTAGCCTTGAACTTGTTTGTGCTTAGCACTCTTTGAGCAGATAACCATAACTTTGCCATCTCTCTTAATAACTCTGCACTTATCACAAATTGGCTTTACAGATGCTCTAACTTTCATTTTGTCTCCTTTTTAGCCCTTGTCTCTCCAAGTGATTCTGCCCTTAGAAAGGTCATAAGGGCTCATTTCGACTTTAACTTTATCTCCTTCAAGCACCTTAATATAGTTTTTACGGAGCTTTCCAGAAATGTAAGTTGTGATAATATGTCCGTTTGAAAGGCGAACTTTAAAAGTAGTATTTGGAAGCACTTCCTCTACGACACCTTCAAATTCAATAACATCATCTTTCGACATATTCACTCCTTTTTGATTTTATAAATTTTCTAATTTTGGCATTGACTCTATCATTGTTATCCATGAGTTCTTCTTGAGTCAACTTTTCCTGCCCAAAAAGTTTAACGTGCTTTAAACTTTTCTTTTTTGGCTTATCTTTTTTAAGCCTTTTTCCGTCAGCTAAATATACAAAGTTTTCTTCAAACTTTACTATCACAAAAAGCTGACCTTTTTCCTTTCCAGCTGTAGCTTTGACTATGTTACCGATTTCCATAAAAACCTCACAATGTCAAAATTTCTATGCCGTCTTTAGTAATAAGAACGGTATTTTCATAGTGCGCGGAAGGTTTGCCATCTTGCGTTACAACTCCCCATCCATCTTCAAGAAGCCATACATTTCGCTTACCCATATTAACCATAGGTTCAATCGCAATGCAAGCATTTTCTGTTACAAGCGGGCCATCTGTAACTTTACCGTAATTTGGAACATTTGGTGGCTCATGCATTTTTTTACCAATGCCGTGTCCTACAAGTTCTCTTACAACAGAATAACCATTTTTCTCAACATATTCTTGAATAGCATGACTCATTTCCCCAAGCCTGTGCCCAACTTTTAAGTGCTTAATTCCTTCAAAGAAAGAATTTTTTGTCACTTCAATAAGTCTGGAATTCTCATCAGAAATTTTTCCGACAGGAAATGTTCTTGCAGCATCGCCATTGTATCCCTTGTAGATAACCCCAAGGTCGATGCTTATTATATCGCCCTCTTTAAGAATAATATTTTCTGAAGGTATACCGTGAACCACCATTTCGTTTGGTGAGGCACAAATAGAGCCTGGAAAACCTTCATAACCCAAAAAGGATGGCATAGCACCACTATCTATTATAAACTTTTTTGCAAATTTGTCAAGTTCTAACGTAGAAATCCCAGGTTTAATAAGAGTTTCTATAAACTTAAGAGCATCTCGTGTAATTTGCCCTGCTTTTTTCATTAAAACTATCTCTGCTGGCGTCAATTTATTCAATTTATGCCCCCAAATCATCTAAAAAAGTTTTTACAGGTCTGTATGTTTCATCTGGTGAGCCCTTAGATGAAACTGTAAACAACCTATCACTGTAGAAGTTTATAAGTGGTGTAACATTATTTTTATAAACTTCCAGACGAGCTTTAATTGCTTCAGGTTTATCGTCATCACGCTGAAACAATGGAGTTTGACATACTCTGCAATTTCCAGTAAAACCTTCATACTCAGTATTGTCTATATCTCCACATTTTGGACAAGTTCTTCTTGAAACCAATCGCTTTTCAAGTTCTTCAAAAGGAAGTTCTACACTAATTACTGCATCAACTTCTGTTATACCTTTAAGAATTTCAGCCTGTTCTAGCGAACGAGGAAATCCATCCAAGATATACCCATTTGTGCAGTCACTTTGTGAAAGTCTTTCTTTGATTACATCTGAAACAATGTCACTAGGTACCAAAGCTCCTCTCTTTTGATAATCTGCTATTTTCTTTCCAAGCTCACTTCCACTGCTAGCTATGTCACGAAGCATATCTCCCATTGAAAGTTGAGGAATGTTAAAATCTCTAGTTATCTTTTTTGCAAGAGTACCTTTGCCACTACCAGCAGCGCCCAAAAGGATAAGTTTCATTTATTGTCCTCCTAGAAATTGATATCTTTAACGTATTAGCAAGGTAAATATCAAACCTAAACAATTTTTCTCAACTCTTGTTCATAAGTTGTCATCCTATTATTTTATGACCTCAGATAAATTGGTCAAACCCATGTTTCTCGCTAAGCAGAACAATCCCAGCATATTCAACTTAGCGATTTGAGTTTTTAATTAATTTATGAATTAAGCATTTTCTGCTTCATAAGCACTGATTTCATTTAAGCCAAAATCTTCTGCATTTTCAGTTTCAGATTTTCTACTTTCAAATAGTTTAAAAGTGTTAGTTTCAGTATTTTTTAAATGTGCCAGAGCAAAAGCTACCAAAACAAAATCATCGTCTTCTATTTCTAATTTTGATTTTAAAACTTCAGTCATAAAACTTAAGTCCTTTTTTAATTTAAAAATCCTTTATAACTTCTCATAAGCATTTGTGCTTCAAGCTGTTTGTCAAGTTCAAGCGCAACTGAAACAACAATCATAAGTCCTGTCGCACTAAATGCGTTAATAAGAACTGATGCTTGAGTAGCATCACCTATAGCTTTGAAAGCAAGTGATGGAATAAGTGCAATTACCGCAAGGAATATTGCACCAAACAAGGTTATTTTTCCAGCAATTTTACGCAAGTGGTCAGCCGTAGGTTTTCCAGGTCTAATTCCAGGAATAAATCCACCTTGTTGTTGAATACGTTTTGAGATGTCATCAGGGTCAAAAGTAATTTTTGAATAGAAGAATGCAAAAAGCAGAATAAATACTGCAGTAAGCACAATATAAACCCAAGAACCACTTCCTAACCATTTTGTATACCATTGGTACGCACCTGAATTAGGCCAAAATGACATTATAAGTTGTGGGAATGATAAGAGTGCGCTGGCGAATATGATAGGCATAACCCCAGAGCCATTAACTTTGATTGGAATGTAAGTGCTTTGACCACCATACATTTTTCTACCTTTTATTTGTTTTGCGTATTGAACAGGAACACTTCTCTCAGCACCGTCAACAAAAACGATGAGAGCGAAAATCAATACAACAGCAACAATGAAAAGTGCAATAAACCAAAGATTATTAACGTTGCTAATAGACAATTCAATAGCTTTTTTGATTGAACTTCCAGCAGAAGATAAGATA
The DNA here is from genome assembly GCA_948971535.1 of uncultured Eubacteriales bacterium. GTDB lineage: Bacteria > Bacillota > Clostridia > Christensenellales > UBA1242 > Caccovivens. Next base: position 7,337 of record CARFEX010000018.1, read on the forward strand.
CCTACAAAGATAAGTAAGCTCATACCATTGCCGACACCGAGGTCGGTAATTCTTTCACCAATCCAAACTGTAAGCATAGCACCAGCAACAAGAATAAGAACGATACCACAACCTATAAGCCAAGTAGGCGCACCAGCCCACAAAACGTTATTAGTATCAAAACTTCCTGAATAAGCAACAACAATGCCTACTGCCTGAGCAATAGCGAGAACAAGTGCTGCTATACGAGTATATAAATTTATCTTTCTTCTTCCGTCTTCACCCTGTTTTGAAAGTCTTTCAAGAGCAGGGATAGCCACAGTTAAAAGTTGAATAACGATAGACGCAGTAATGTAAGGTGAAACTCCCAGTGCAAACACCGAACAATTCTGAAGCGCACCACCGCTAACCATATCCATAAGGTCAAAGAAACCAAAAGTTCCATTGTTGCCAACGATAGCGTCAGTATTAAAACCAACAGCAGGCAACCAGCAACCAAGTCTATAAATCAAAAGAAGAAGAAGTGTAATCAAAATCTTCTTTCGAATGTCCTTGATTTTAAAAGCATTTGCTATAGTCTTAAACATTATAACTCCTCAATCTTTCCGCCAACTTTCTCAATTTTTTCTCTTGCTTGTTTAGTAACTTTGTTTGCTTTGATAGTGAGAGGCTTAGTAAGCTGTCCATCACCAAGCACTTTTAATCCATAAGGAGCACGCTTGCCAACAAATCTTGTTTCGTAAAGAAGTTCTTCTGTAATAACAGTGTTAGCTTCAAAACATTCAAGTTCGCCAACGTTTATGCAAGCATAGCCTTTCTTGAAATTCTTGTTATTAAATCCGCGAATAGGGATTTTTCTGATAAGAGGGATATTTCCGCCTTCAAAACCAGGTCTAACTCCACCGCCACTTCTAGCGTTTTGACCTTTGTGTCCTTTTCCGCTTGTTTTACCGATACCACTTCCGATACCTCTACCAACTCTAACTTTTTTAGTAGTAGCACCTTCAGCAGGTTTGATATTTCCGATTTGCATAATATTCCTCCTACTTAACCTCTTCAACCTTAACAAGGTGCTTTACGTGGAATAAGCTACCACGGATAGCATCATTGTCAGGAAGAAGTTTTGATTGGTTGAGTTTTTTAAGTCCAAGAGCTTCAATAATAAGAGCTTGTTTTTTGTTATAGCCAATAGTACTTTTTACCAAAGTAACTTTAAGCATTTTTTGTTTTTTGTCTGCCATAATTATCTATCTCCTTTCCTTAAATTTCTTGAACAGATTTACCACGGCGAGCGGCAATCTCTTCCTTTGTTCTAAGCGACAAAAGTCCTTGCATAGTTGCTTTTACGCAGTTAATTTTGTTTGAAGAACCATGTCTTTTTGTAACGATGTTCTTGATACCTGCAAGTTCGAGAACAGAACGAGCTGAACCACCTGCAATAACTCCAGTACCAGCAGGAGCTGGAAGCATCAAAATTCTTGTAGATGAGAATTTACCAATGTTTTCATGAGGAATAGTTCCGTCAACGATTGGAATTCTAACCATACTTTTCTTTGCCATAGTTGTTGCTTTTTCAATAGCACCAGATACTTCTTTAGCTTTTCCAATAGCAAGACCAACACGGCCTTTTCCGTCTCCTACAACAACGAGTGCAGAGAAACGAAGGGTACGACCACCTTTAACAACCTTTGTAACACGTCTTACAGAAACAACTTTCTTTTCGAATTCGCTATCTTCACGTCTTGTAGGTCTGTCTTTGCGGTCAAATTTCTTGTCTTTGAAAGAAGGTTTTCTACCTTGTCCGTTTTCAGAAGTAACCTTTTTTGTTTCAACTTCATTATTCATTTCTGTCATGATTTCCTCCTAAAACTTGAGTCCAGCTTCTCTAGCACCATCAGCTAAAGCCTGAACACGTCCAATGTAAATATAACCGCCTCTGTCAAAAACAACTTCGTTGATTTTTTTCTTAAGAGCTTTCTTTGCAAGAGTTTCACCAACAAGTTTAGCTTGTTCGGTTTTAGTTTTTCCTGCAAGGCTAGCTTTGATTTCAGGGTCAACAGTAGAAGCACTAACGATAGTAACTCCCTTTGTATCGTCAATAATTTGAGCATAGATTTCTTTAAGACTTCTAAAAACGCAAAGACGAGGTCTGTCGCTAGTACCAGAAATCTTGTTTCTTACTCGTTTATGACGAACAAGTCTTTCTTGATTTTTATCACTTTTACTAATCATTGTCCTTCCTCCTACTTCTTGCCCTTACCAGCAGTTTTGCCGACTTTTCTAATAACAACTTGGTCAGAGTATCTAACACCATAACCATGGTATGGTTCAACAGGTCTTAAATCCTTGATGTTTGAAGCAAATTGACCAACATTTTGTTTATCAATTCCGCTAACAGCGATTTCAGTAACAGATGGGCAAGCCACTTGAATATCACTAGGAATGATAATTTCTACAGGGTGAGAGAAACCAAGGTTAAGCATAAGTTTGTTTCCGCTAACACTAGCCTTGTAACCTACACCTGCGATAAGCAATGTTTTCTTAAAACCTTCGCTAACACCTACAACCATGTTGTTTGCAAGAGCTCTGTAAAGACCGTGTTTTGCATTGCTATCTTGAGTATTTTTGATAACTTCAAAAGACAATTCTTGTCCATTGATGTTAGTCTTAATATTTTTGTCTATTTCTTGTGTTAAAGTACCTTTAGGACCGCTAATAGTGAGAACATTGTTTTCAATTTTAGCGCTAACCCCAGCAGGCATAACAATCAATTTTTTACCAATTCTTGACATTACAGCCTCCTTACCATACATAAGCGAGAACTTCGCCACCAACATTCAATTCTCTTGCAACTTTATCAGTAACAATACCTTTGTTTGTTGAGATGATAGCGATTCCAAGTCCGCTTATAACTTTTGGAAGTTTTTCTTTTTGAGCGTAAACACGAAGACCAGGTTTAGAAATTCTTTTAAGTCCTTGTATTACACTTTCACCAGCCTCGTCATACTTAAGAGTAACAAGGATGTTTTTCTTATTACCATCTTTAACTTCTTCGAAAGAAGCAATGTAACCCTCTTGAAGAAGGATTTTAGCTATTGAAGCTTTCTCATTAGATGCAGGAATAATCACGTTATCGTGCTTTGCTTGTAAAGCATTGCGGATTCTAGTGAGCATATCTGCGATTGGGTCTGTAACTAACATATTATTCCTCCTTCTTACCAACTTGCCTTTTTAACGCCAGGAATTTCCCCTTTGTTAGCAAGGTCACGGAAACAAACTCTGCAAATACCATACTTCTTTAAAACGGCGTGTGGTCTTCCGCAAAGACTGCAACGTGTATATTCACGAGATTTATACTTTTGAGTTCTTTTTTGTTTTTCAACTAATGCTTTTCTTGCCATAATTTACTCCTATTTAGCAAAAGGCAAACCAAGTGCCTTCAAAAGTGCTTTTGCTTCTTCGTTAGTCTTAGCAGTAGTAACGAAAGTAATATCAAAACCTCTGATTTTTTCGACTTTTTCATAAACGATTTCAGGGAAGATAAGTTGTTCTTTGATACCCATAGAATAATTTCCACGACCATCGAAAGATTTTTCAGAAATTCCCTTAAAGTCTCTAACTCTAGGAAGAGCGATAGAAGTGAGTCTATCGAAGAACTCATACATACGGTCTCCTCTAAGTGTAACTTTTGCACCAATCTTTTGACCTTCTCTCAAAGCGAAGTTAGAGATTGATTTTTTAGCAGTTGTAACTACAGGTTTTTGACCTGAGATAACTGCAAGTTCATCAACAGCGATGTTAAAGCTTTTTGAGTTACCCTTAACTTCACCAAGTCCCATGTTAAGTACAATTTTAACAAGCTTAGGAACTTCCATAGGGTTCTTGTAGCCAAATTGTTCTACAAGAGCAGGAACTACTTCTTGCTTATATTTAACTGCAATTCTGTTTTGTTCTTTTGCCATATTTGTTTTCTCCTATTTGCTTGCTTTCTTTGTAGTAGATGTCGACTTTTTGGTTTCAGTTTTAACTTCTTTAGTCTCAACTTTAGCTTTTTTAGCCTCAGTCTTAACTTCTTTCTTTTCAGCGCTGCCAGCTTGCTTTAAGGTAGCACCTTTAAGCTCATTTGCTGATTTGATAGTTTTTTTGTTTTCTTTCTTGCTTGCTTTAGTAAATTCTTTATCAAGAGCAACTTTACATTTTTTGCAAACACGAACTTTCTTGCCGTTGATAACTTCGTGACCAACTCTAGAAGCTTTGCCACAACCTGGGCAAACTACCATAACATTTGAAGCTTCCATTGGAGCAGGTTTCTTAACGATTCCGCCCTTGTCTTGTTGGCTTCTTGGTTTGTTATGTTTAGTTACGATATTGATGTTTTCAACAACAACTTTGTTTTCCTTTGACAAAACTTTAACAACTTTGCCAGTTTTGCCTTTATCTTTTCCAGTGATAACGAGAACGTTATCGCCAGTTTTAATTGTCATAGTCATAACGTCCTCCTCCTATATAACGTCCGGAGCGAGAGATATTATTTTCATATATCCCTTGTCACGGAGTTCTCTTGCGATTGGTCCAAATACACGAGTTCCCTTAGGTTGCTTTTGGTTATCAATGATAACAGCAGCATTGTCATCAAATCTGATGTGAGAACCATCTTGTCTACGTAAACCCTTTGAAGAGCGAACGATAACAGCTTTAACAACATCGCCTTTCTTAACAGTTCCACCAGGGATAGCTTTCTTAACAGAAGCAACGATAACATCACCTATGTTTCCACTTCTTCTGAAAGAACCACCAAGAACTCTGATACACATAATTTCTTTTGCACCAGTGTTGTCAGCAACTTT
>CARFEX010000019.1 GCA_948971535.1 uncultured Eubacteriales bacterium
TGAATTGACAATTTTTTTATGCAAAACGGGAAAACTTTTTATAAATTAAGTTGAAAATTTTATTAAAATATTTTATTATATAAATATATTTTGGAGGTAAATATGGGAACTACAGTAGCCCTTGCATTAAATATTACTTTTGCTGTAACTCTAGTAATTGGTTTTTTGCTAGGATTATGGAGAGGGCTTAAAAAGTCTAGTTTTAATTTTATTCTTAGTATAATTGGTATTTTGGTTGCATTTTTTGTTACACCAATAATAACAAATTCAGTCCTGTCTATAGAGATTACAGTAAACGGTCAACAAACAAGTTTAAATGCTTTTATACTTGAGCAGTTGAAGAGTAATCCAGATATAACAAATCTTATTACTTCAACTCCATCTATTGAAACTTTTATAGAAAAACTTCCATATGCAATTTCAAGCGCGTTTGTGTTTATTTTGCTTACAATCCTCTTTGAACTTGGCATGTATCTTATATATAGAATAATAGCTTGGATTTTCATGCGAAACAAACCAGGCAAGAAGAAACATAGACTTCTTGGTGCAGGAATGGGGGTTATTAAAGCATTCATAATAGGTATTATGATGTTTATGCCTATTACAGCTCTAGCAGGTACTGTAGACTCACTTTCAAATAATCCTGATATATATGTACAAAGTGAAACTAGCGCTTCTGCAAGTGAAATACTAACTAGTAGTGGCACGGACACTAATCCTAGCGATGGCAACCAAAATCCTGACGGAGACCTTGGCGGAGCTGAAAATATTCCAACAGAAGAAATTCTTCAAGTTGTTTCTTCACTAAAAAACAATGTCTTTGGTTACGTTGGCGGGGTATTTGGGCTCGACAATTTGATGTTCGATTATCTGTCAAAGGTTGAGGTTGAGGGAGAAACGGTATATATTCGTCAAGAAGTTGTAAATTATTATTCAGCATATCAAATGGCGAATGAAATACAAACACTTGCAAACGGACAAAGTGAACATAAGTTTAGTGAGTTAAACTTTGATATACTCGAAAATAGCGTTAATGGAATTTTAGCAGGCGGAGTTTATAGAGCTGTTGTTGTTGATACAATAACAAATATTATTATCAATTATCAAGATTACGATTTTATGCAAAATGAAACTTTGCAGCAGTTCTATCCAATTTTTGATGATATATCTATTCATTTAAGTGCGTTAATACAAGATAAAGCAGACAGTGCTATTGAATATTTTTCAAATGATATTAAGAAAGCATTTACTTCATTTAAAACTCTTGCACAAAGCGGTGCTATTGACCAAATAGTTGCAAGCGAAAAATCTGAGATTTTGGATATTTTGACAGTTCTTACAAATGAAACAAATGTAGAACCATTCAAACAAACTCTTGAGAACGTTTTTGCTATGAATACCATTCGTGATGGCATTAAATCTGTTTCAAATATGCTCCTTGAAAAATTGGTTACAGGTATGGATAAAGTCGGAGCAGATATTTCAACTTGGGTAGAAAATGATTGGAAACAACTTTCACAAGACCTTACTGATATCATTATTACAGCAACAAAACTCACAGAAATTGATATAACTTCTGTTATGAAAGACCCACTTGCACTTCTTGATACAAATTCAAATATAAATATTACATCGACACTTTCAAACCTTGGAACAGTTATTGACAAGCTTCAAACTAACAAACTCTTTGTTACAGCAGACGGAACTCCTATCGTAAACAAATTACTTGAGTCAAATTCACTCTCACTTCCAGAGAAAACAGAAATAATCAAGGACGCAAATGGAGAAGTTGTAACCATAGATAGCTACACAAAACTCTTTGACTTTATAGCACCATCACTTGAAAAAATGAAAGAAATCAATTTGTACTCACTTATAAAAGAGCCTAGTGTAGATGCAAAGCAAATTGTTATTTTCCTTGCAGATAAAATTAAGACCAATGAAAATTTATTAAATGAAATTATTTTACCACTTTCACAAGTAAAACCTACCGATACTCTTATCAACGAGCAGATTTTGAGCAAAATGACATCAGCGCTCTTTGATTTAAGTTTGCTAGAAAATTACGATGAAAGAAAAACAGATTTTGAATATATTTCAACCTTATTGGTTTCACTCAATAAAGGTAGCGTAGGAGCTGAAAATGAAACTTATCTTTCATATATGCTTAGCTCATCAGACCCTAGCACTATCTTGCTCAATCTTGGTGAGGAAACAAAACTTGTAGAACTATTAAAACCTATTCTCTATGCAAAATCAACTAAGGGTATTAGAGAAACCTTGTTCAATACATTTGCAGAAGTTTTAAACAATTTATTGGGAACTACAACAAGTGGGATTACCTTCTCACTTGATAAAGTAACATTAAAAGAAGGAGCAGTTGAAGACCAAGCTGACGAAATTTGTGCAGTATTTGAAAGTTTTATTGAAATTTATCGTGCATTTAGCGAAAATTCTTCTGTTCAAATTAAAAATCTTGACAAAGTGGCTCTTGGCAAAATGCTAGATAGAATGAAAGAGAATGCGTATAGAACAGAACTTGAAGAAGTTAAGCAAGAAGAAGGAATATTCAAATTTGCATTTACAAATCTGATAAATAAAGTTAAAGAAACTTATCAAGCAGAGTTGGACGCTATTGGCAAATACCCACTAGACAAAACAGAATATATTGAAAAAGATTTCTTTACAAATCTTTTCACACAACTTAGCAGTTTGCAAAACGCATAAAAAAATATCACAAAGGAATGAAAAATGGAATTTAAACATGTACCAGTTCTACTTAATGAAGTCATTGACGGGCTTGATATCAAAAGCTCGGGTATCTATGTTGACTGCACAATAGGTGGGGCTGGTCATTCTTTTGTTATAGCCGAAAAGCTTGGTAAAAATGGCACTTTGTATGGCTTTGACCGTGACCAAATGGCAATAGAGGCAAGTAGTGAAAGATTAAAAAAGTTCAATAATGTTAAAATAATAAAAAGCAATTATAAAGAAGCTAAAACATGGCTAAATGAAAATGGAGTTAATGAAGTAGACGGAATTTTAATTGACCTTGGTGTTAGCTCTCCACAGCTAGATAAAGGCGAGCGTGGGTTCAGCTTTCTTCATGACGGCGAACTTGATATGCGTATGGACAAAGAGCAAAGTTTAACAGCTTATGATGTTGTCAATAACTATTCAAAGGAAAGACTGCTTAAAATTCTTTATGAGTATGGCGAAGAAAGCAATGCTAGGAAAATTGTAGAGAAAATTTGTCAAGCAAGAGAGATTTCACCTATAAAAACAACTTTCCAGTTAAAAGAAATAGTTGAAAGTGCCTTTCCTAAAAAGGTTATATTTGGAAAGGGCGGAGTTACAAAACAAACCTTTCAGGCAATTAGAATTGAGGTTAATGGCGAACTGGAAGGACTAAAAGAATGTCTTGAAAACCTTATTGACCTTCTTAAAACAGGTGGTAGACTTGCTGTGATAACCTTTCATTCGCTTGAAGACCGTATAGTTAAAAATGTTTTTAAAGATTATGCAACAGATTGTATTTGTCCGCCACGCACTCCAATTTGCATTTGTGGACATAGAGCAAAGGTTAGACTTGTAAATAGAAAACCAATTGTAGCAGGCGAAGAGGAACTTAAATATAATTCAAGAAGTTCATCAGCAAAACTTAGAGTTATAGAAAAATTGTAATTTGTAATTAATTAAAAAGGAGGTTAATATATTAGTATGGAAGATAAAACTATCATTCTTTCGGTCAAAGAAAAAGCTATAGAAAAAGAGAATGAGAAAGCACAAGTTCAAACTTCTAAAAGCCAAGATGAAAAGCTAGATAAGATTGATACTTGCAAACAAAATCATTTACAGCAAGCAAAAGTCAGCAAAGAAGAGAAAACTTTTAATGCTTTTTCATCCGCTTCATATAAAAGTGATTTGTCTTTGAAGTTAGAAAAGGCTGAAAACGAGATAGACCAAAAGGAAGAGACAGAACCAAAATCTTCAATTATTATAGAAAAACCCAACTATGATTTTATAGAACCTCTTTCAGAAGCAGAAAGCCAAAAGATTTTTAAAATCAGCAGAAAAGAAAAATCGCAACAAAAAAACAAGTCGTTTGGGAAAAAATTGAGAATTGCACTTTTTTCTATTATTCTTGGAACATGCGGAGTGTGGGGAATTACAAATACAATACTTATTAATAAGTATCAAGCGGAACTTAATTTTGTAACTCAGGAGTATATTGTAAATTTGCCAAAATATCTCCAAAATCTTGCGAACCTAGATGCTGTAAACAAAAATAATATGGAAAATCTTTTTCCGCTCATTCCTGAGGAAGAGGTTAAGCCTACAACCATAGTAAAACAAACAAATTGGTTTGATAGGATATGCGAATTTTTAGTGGGGTTGTTTGGAGGTTAAACTTGCAAAAGCCCTATTCATTGTTTTCTTTAAGAAAAAGGATATTAGCAATTAGTTTGGTAATATCCTTTATTTTTTGCTCGCTTGTGGTAAGACTTTTTGTTATACAAATTATAAATGGGGAGGAATTGCAAATTAAAGCTACTGACCAGTGGACTCGTGACCTTGCAATAGTAGCACCTCGTGGAACTATATATGATACCACAGGCACCTCACTTGCAGTTAGTTATACAACTTATAACGTCTATGTGCGTGCAAGAGAAGTTAAGTCAGCAACAACTGTTGCAACATTACTTGCAAGAGTTTTAGAGCTTGACTTTGACTCTGTGTATCAAAAAGTGACAAAAAAAGGGGTGTCAGAAACTCTAATAAAAATGGGTATAGAGGGCGAAAAGGCTGAGGAAATATATAAACATAACTTAAGCGGTGTTTATTTAGCAGAAAATGTAGGCAGGTATTATACCTATGGAAATCTTATGACTCAGCTTTTGGGTTTTACAAGTATTGATAATATAGGACAGACAGGTGTAGAAGCTTTTTATAATGATAAACTTAAAGGAGTTAATGGATATAGTTATGTACAAAGTGACTTGCAAGGCAAGGAAATTGGTGGTTCACTTCGCTACTACATTGCAGGTCAAAAAGGTAACGACTTGACACTTACTGTAAACTCCAAGATGCAGCTTGTGCTTGAACAAACCCTAGAAAAAATTATGCTTGAACAAAAGGCTAAAGCGGTTACAGGTATGATAGTCAAGCCTCAAACTGGAGAAATGCTTTCAATTTCAAGCAAACCAAGCTTTGACCTTAATGAAGTACCTCGTGATGACTTAACTGCACTTTTTGACCAATCCAAAGTTAAAGCAGTTACAGATATTTATGAGCCAGGTTCAACATTCAAAATATTGACTGTGGCGGCGGCGCTTGAAGAGGGGTTAACTTCGCTTACAGATAGATTCTATTGCCCTGGGTATAGGATAGTGGACGGAATGAGAATAAAATGCTGGCGAACTATTGGGCATGGTTCACAAAATCTTACTGAAGCTTTCGCAAATTCTTGCAACTGTTGTTTTATGGATTTAGCATTAAGGCTTGGTAGAGATAGATTTTATAGTTATATGGAAAAGTTTGGTCTTGGCAAAAAGACAGGCATTGCAATTACTGGCGAAGGCAAGGGTATTCTTATGGATAAGAAACTGGTTAAAAATGTTGACTTAGCTCGTATGGGATTTGGTCATGCAGTTGCAGTCACTCCAATTCAGCTTGTTACAGCAGTTTCCTCTATAATAAATGGTGGAACTCAGGTTAAACCATATATATTATCAAAAGTTAGTGACAATAAAGGTAACACAATAGAAAATTGTCAGCCTCAGCTGGGCTGTAATGTTATAAGTGCGTCAACATCAAAACTTGTCAATGGACTTCTCGAATTTGCTGAAAACAAGCAAGGTAAGTGCACTTTTGTAGAAGGATATAATGTGGGCGGAAAAACTGGAACAGCTCAAAAATATAAGGAAACAGGGGGTATTGACCAAGGTAAATATATTTCAAGTTTTATCGGTACCTATCCTGCTGACAACCCAGAATATTTAGTTTATATTATGGTTGATGAGCCAAGTGCTGGTGCATATTATGGTTCGATTGTTGCAGCACCTTATGGAAAGGAGGTGTTTAAAGGTTTGTTTGAGTATCTTGGAGAGAAGAAACAGGATGAAAGTATAGTGATTGAAGAAGTTGTAATGCCAGACCTTGAAGGTTTAAGCTTGACAGAAGCAATACTTGAGCTTGAGAAATTGGGAATTAAATATGAAATAGACGGAGAGGGAGGCTTTGTAAAACGTCAGTTGCCACCAGCAGGAACCATGATAGAAAAAGGTTCAATAGTTTTGTTGATAACAGAAGAAGAGGAATGATTAGAGAAAAGAATAAAAAGCACTGAGAAGTGCTTTTTATTTGATTTTTTTTGATAAAAGCTATATATTAATTATATGAGAATAGAATATATAGCAATTATTGTAACGATAATTTTGGCTGTCGCAGTATGTATGTGTCTTGCGATAGCAAATTTTGCTTATGATAGATTTTTTGAAACTTTTAAAGAACTAGATAAAATACAAATATCAAAAACTGATTATACTCCCGAAAAATTTGTTATGAAAGTAAATTTCAAACATTTTGGCGGAAGTTTAAATTTTGCAATAATAGAAAAAATTGCTGGTGATGCATATGGAAAAGGAATTTTGTTTTTATCAAAATCAACAATAACCAATTGCAGTATAGCATCTTTTGCTATTTTAGCACACGAACTTGGTCATGCACTTCAAGATAAAGAAGGCAAAAAACTTTCATTGCTCACTTGGCAACGTAGAATTGGCAGAATTTTAGGTGTGCTATTTTGGCCGCTGCTAGTAGTAGGTGCAGTGCTAATGCTTATAGATACAAATCTTTTTGTTATAGGAATATCATTGATAGCAAGCGGACTGGCAATATTTGTCTTTTCTTTAATAATAAAATTTATAACAATAAAAATAGAAAAAGATGCGTCTAAAAAGGCAATAGAACTTTTGAAAAGAGAGTTAAACGAAGAAGAACTTAAACTTGCCAAAAAGCTTCTGAATGATGCAAAATTAACTTATTGGGGAGATTTCTTTCGTTCACTATTCGCATGGACGTTTCTCACCAAAAAGACAACAATGTTCAGATAAGTCGCAAAAAGAAATACTTTTTTCAAATACTACATTCTTGCATTACTAAAAAAAGCATATTAATTCAATATGCTTTTTGTTTTTAGTAAAAGTAATTTTACTAATCTTATGAAATTCAAAAATTTCAATTAGTTAATTAAACTTAATTTTTTCATTTACATAATTTGCAAGGTCAGAGATATTTATTCTGATTTGTTCCATGCTGTCACGGTCTCTGATTGTCACAGTGCCATTTTCAAGAGTTTCAAAGTCGATTGTTACACAGTAAGGAGTTCCAATCTCGTCTTGACGGCGATAACGTTTTCCGATTGAACCTGCTTCATCATAATCGCACATAAATTCTTTCGATAGTAGTGCAAATACCTCTTTGGCTTTATCACCAAGGTTTTTTTGAAGTGGAAGTATTGCAACCTTGTAAGGTGCTATTGCAGGGTGGAAATGCATAACAACTCGTGTTTCTCCATTCTCAAGAGTTTCTTCATCATAAGCTTCACAGAGAAGTGCAAGAGTAAGTCTATCTGCACCAATAGAATATTCAATAACATTTGGAACAAACTTCTCATTTGTAAAAGGATCAGTATAAAGCATGCTCTTTCCTGAGAATTCTTGATGACGAGATAAATCATAATCGCTTCTATTATGAATGCCATTGAGTTCATTCCAACCCATTGGGAAAAGGTACTGTATATCACAAGCAGCACGTGCATAGTGAGCAAGTTTATCGTGGTCATGGAAACGGAGGTGACTTTCATCAATGCCGAGGTCAAGTACATATTTTAAAGCTTTTTCTTTGAACTCGTTATAATATTTTTCATCTTCTCCAGCTTTGCAGAACCATTGATGTTCCATTTGTTCAAACTCGATGGTACGGAAAATAAAGTTTCCTGGAGTGATTTCATTTCTAAAAGCCTTTCCTATTTGCGCAATACCAAAAGGAACTTTTGCTCTTGTTGTACGTTGAACATTTAAGAAGTTTACAAATTCGCCTTGCGCAGTTTCTGGACGTAGATAAATTTTGTTTGTACCTTCGTCAGTTACTCCTCTTGAAGTTTCAAACATAAGGTTGAATTGTCTTATCGGTGTCCAATCAAATTTTCCGCAGTGAGGACAAGCTACTTTATGTTCTTCAATATAGGTTTGCATTTCTTCTGTGCTGAGTGCGTCTGCATTTACTTTGCCTTTTGAATTACTTTCAATGAGATTGTCAGCTCTATGACGAGTTTTGCAGTTTTTACAGTCCATTTTAGGGTCTGAGAAAGATGATGTGTGACCAGACGCATCCCAAACTCTACTATTCATGAGTATGGCTGCATCAACACCATAACTGTTTGGATTTTCTTGAACAAAGCGTTTCCACCAAGTTCTTTTTATATTATTTTTAAATTCCACACCCACAGGACCGTAATCCCATGTATTGCCCATTCCGCCATAGATATCACTTCCTGGGTAGATAAGACCTCTAGTTTTACATAAATTTACTACTTTGTCCATAGTTGCTTTAATTTCTTTCATATTTTCTCCTTTTTTATCATTTTAGGCTATATATTTGGGGTGAGTTAAAATAAAAAACCCTATACTCCATTTGAAGTATAGGGGCGATTTTTTTTACCGCTGTTCCACCCTAATTTATGCATAAAATTTTATGCACCTTAATTTATGCCTTTACGCCGACACGCGCTAAGCTCGAGAGTCGCCACTTCCGTCATAGCTTTGAAAGTATTATATGCTTTACAAAAGATTTTGTCAAACTTTTTATTGCATTTCCTCAGGTAAAAACTGTTTGTTCTCTTCAACAAGTTTTCTAGCTCTTTTTTCAAGCTTGTTAGCTCCAATTAAAGCTTGTAAAGACATCTTATCAATATGTTTGATTTTTTCTTGATATTGTTCATCAGTCAAATAAGTTTTAGTTTCTTGAATCTCAGGTTCAGTTAAGTTTGTTGCTGGCTCTTGCTTTTCTATTTCATAAATTTTTGCCTCTTCCATGGCTTTTGCATACTCCTCAGTATCTTTTCTATGTTTTGAAAGTAAAATATCAGTTCTATTCATAAATTTCTCCTAATCTACTTTAATTATATTGAAAAAATTTGCCTTTGTCAAGATACTATTTTTGATATTTCTTAACATACTCTTCATAAGTTCCAGTAAAGTCAATAACTGTGTTTTCGTCAACTATATCAATTATTCTATTTGCAACAGTTTCGATAATCTCTTGGTCGTGTGTTGAGAAGAGCATACAACCCTTATAGTTTAGCATACCTTTATTTAGTGCGGTGATACTTTCAAGGTCAAGATGGTTTGTAGGTTCGTCTAGAATAAGCACGTTAGCCTGTTCAAGCATCATCTTTGCTAGCATACAGCGGACACGTTCTCCACCAGAGAGAACTTTTGCAAGTTTCATATTTTCCTCGCCTGTAAAAAGCATTCTGCCAAGCCAGCTTCTTATATATGTTTCATTTTGGTCTTTTGAATATTGTCTTAGCCAGTCTACAAGAGAAAGGTCAATATTCTCAAAATAGGCATTGTTATTTTGTGGAAGTGAAGCCATTTTAATGGTCTTTCCGACATGAACATGACCATTGTCGGCTTCCTCTTTTCCGAGAATAATATTGAATAAAGAGGTTAAAATTTGGTTGTTTTTTGCAAAAAATACCACTTTTTGCCCTTTTTCTATGTTAAAGTTGAGATTTTTGAACATGCCTTCCTTGGTTAAATTGACAGCTTTTAGAACTTCTTTTCCTATTTCTTGAGTGTATTCAAAGTTAATGTAAGGATATTTCCTTGAAGAAGGTTTTAAGTCTTCAATAGTAAGCTTTTCAAGTTCTCTCTTTCTACTCGTTGCTTGTTTTGATTTTGAAGCATTAGCTGAGAAACGAGCGATAAATTCTTTGAGCTCTTTTGCTCTTTGTTCAGCTTTTTTATTTTGGTCTTTTTGCTGACGTAGAATGAGCTGGCTAGATTCATACCAGAAATCATAGTTACCGATAAACATATTTATTTGACCGTAATCAACATCGCAAATGTGAGTGCAGACTTTGTTTAAAAAGTGTCTGTTATGCGAAACAATTATTACTGTATTTTCAAAGTCAAGCAAAAATTCTTCTAGCCATCTCACAGTTTTAAAGTCAAGGTTGTTTGTGGGTTCGTCAAGAACTAAAATGTCAGGATTGCCAAATAGAGCTTGAGCTAGCAAAACTTTGACTTTAATTTTTGGGTCCATTTCGCCCATAAGAGTATAGTATTCATTTTCTCCAAGTCCTAGGCTTTGCAAAAGAGATTTAGCTTCAGCTTCAGCTTCCCAGCCACCAAGTTCTGCAAACAAGGTTTCAAGTTCTCCAGCACGCAAGCCGTCTTCTTCATTAAAATCTGGCTTCATATAGAGTTCATCTTTTTCCTTTGCAATTTCCATAAGACGTTTGTGTCCAAGTAAAACTGTGTCAAGCACAGTTTCATTGTCATACGCATTTTGGTTTTGTGCAAGCACGCTCATACGTTCTCCGGGTGTAATAAAAATCTCGCCAGTATTAGGTTCGATTTCGCCAGTTAAAATTTTAAGAAAAGTGGATTTTCCTGCTCCATTTGCTCCAATTATCCCATAACAGTTGCCTTTGACAAACTTGAGATTTACTTCCTTATAAAGTGTTCTTCCACCAAAAGCGAGAGATATATTATTTGCTTGTATCATTATTTTCTCCTAGATATATGTATTTTGTTGAT